>CAZLJV010000070.1:0-8296 GCA_964559965.1 uncultured Oscillospiraceae bacterium
GGATTTTAGTAATTGATACGTATGATAGATATTGAACCGCACTTCAGCAATTAGCCCAACATGGGTCTTGTTTCTTTCCGTTAGGTAGTGTATAATATATAAAGTTATACACTTTAATATATAATAAGGGATTGAAATATGAGCGAAAGTATTATGGAAAAAGTTAAACAGCTGGAAACGCTGTTTGGAAAATATGAAATTACAGGAAGCGAGCTGATGCAGGTTCGCATGCTGGAAGAAAAGCTGAACAAGCAGGAAATGACAGTTTCTGTTATTGGACAGTTTAAGCGTGGAAAATCCACATTGGTAAATGGGATTTTGGGTGAAAAGGTTATGCCTGTGGGCATCGTTCCTGTTACTGCAGTTGTCACAACTGTGAAGTATGGCGAAAGAGGTGCTCGCGTTCATTTTGAAAACGGTGCTGTTATCGATACAAGTTTCGAGGGAATCAGCCAGTATATAAATGAACAGGAAAATCATGATAATCATCTGGGAGTTTCCAAGGTAGAACTCTTCGTACCAGCTGAATTCTTAAAGACAGGAATTACGCTGGTGGATACACCGGGCGTAGGTTCTGTTCATCAGAAGAATACTGAGGCTGCGACAGCATTCGTAAAGGAAAGTGATGCGGTTATCTTCCTTCTGTCTGTGGACAGCCCTATTAACTCCATTGAAACAGATTTTCTGGAAGAAACTAAGGCGTATGCTTCCAAGTTCTATTTTGCAGTGAACAAGGCTGATGTTGTAGATGAAGATGATTTGGAAGATTATTTAGCATACTGCAGACGACTGATTGCACAGCGTATGGATGTGGACGATATTCACCTGTTTGCAGTTAGTGCGAAGAAGAAGATTGGGCTTGACGAGCTGACACAGACTGTAGAAAAGGATTGCCTGCAGAGAGCAGGAGAAATTCTGGAGGGCAGCGTGAAGCTGAAGCTGAGAGACGTGGTGAAAAGTGCTTTGACACAGATTACTCTGTATAGAACAGCTCTCAACATGACAGGCGAAGAATTCGAAGAAAAGTTTGCTGCTATGAACGCTTGCTTTGCTGAGGTTAAGGCAGAGGCAGTGCAGTTTGGTCAGGAGTTTGCGAGAAATGGAAATATGCTGCAGGCTCAGCTGAACCAGTTTAAGAATCAGCTGGCGGCTAAGGTGCAGGAGCTTTTTGGAATAGAGTACCACTATGATCTGCCAGTTGTGGATCTTGGGGCGACAGAAGCTTCTGTAGAAGCTCTTGACAAGATTGTATTCGACCATCAGGTTGAAGAATTGTGCAGTGACTTATCTAAGACGCTGAATACAATTTTTATGTATCGTGAAGAAAATGCTTATACGGTAGTTAGAAGAATTAACGATTTGAACCGTTTAGTTCGCAGCTTAGCGAAGATTCGCACTGAGCTGGAAGATTAAAGGGGTTCCGGTTTTTCGCAAAATATGATAGAATAAAATTAGTTTATAAATTAAATAGACACTTCATGTTCTTTTTCATATGGATTGCAGGTGAGTAGGCTTGCCCATATGAAAGAGCTAAGAGGGAAGCAGGTGTGAATCCTGCGCGGTCCCCGCCGCTGTAAGGGAGGAGAAGAGGTCGTATGCCACTGGAGGAGAGAGAATGAGCAATTTTCGAAACACTCTGGGAAGGTGACTTTTTTCGATTAATGCCCGAGCCAGAAGACCTGCTTGAAGTGAACGGAGAAAACTTGGCGGTGAACTGAGTGCATCCGAGCGTTGAGAAGAAGAAAAAGAAACAGGAATACGGGCTGTGGCAGTTTTGCCGCAGCTTTTTTCGTGTGGGGACGAATAGACGTTTCGGTTTGGAGTAGAGAATGAATCAAAAATGGAAGGAAGGTCTGGGAGAAAGCAGTACCTTCGCCGGCTACCATCCGGCAGTCAACTTTATATTTTTCGCACTGGCCATAGGGATAACCATGTTCAGTATGGATCCGATTTTTTTAGTGGTTACTGCTGTTTTCAGCTGGTTCTGGTCCATATTGCTGTCAGGTCAAAAGGCTATTAAATTCAACCTTTTGATGACGCTGCCCGTAACAATATTGATGGCAGTAATAAATACATTATTTACCCATAATGGGGCGACAGTGCTATTCTATCTTGGTGGAAACAGAATCACTCTGGAAGCATTCCTCTTCGGTATAGCCGGTGCTGTTATGATTTCTGCGGTGATAATTTGGTTTACCTGTTTCAACGTGGTAATGACATCAGATAAATTCCTGTATCTCTTCGGAAAGGCAGCGCCTGTACTTGGACTTACACTGTCCATGATATTCAGATTTATTCCGCTTCTGAAGAGCAGATACAAGGAGATTTCTCTGGGACAGCAGTGCATGGGCAGACATGCAGAGCGCGGACTGATTCCTAAGGCGAGACAGATTGTAAAGGAAGTGTCCATATTGATTTCATGGTCGCTGGAGGCATCAATAGAGACATCAGATTCCATGGAAGCCAGAGGCTACGGTCTGAAAGGAAGAACCAGCTTCCACCTTTTTCGGTTCAGCGACAGAGATAAGAAGATGACCGCATTTCTGCTGGTTACAGGACTGATTGCATTAGCAGGCTGCATGTTAGGAAAGACGACAATTTACTACTATCCGAAGGTTGTTCTGGGAGAGTGGGATATAATGAAGATTTTGACACTTATCTGCTTCGTTGTAATGTTGGCAGCACCAATCTATATTGATATTCAAGGGGAAAAGAAATGGCAAGCATACAAATCCGAAATTTAACATTTACATATCCAATGGCAGAAAAGCCAGCGCTGAGAGACATTAACCTGACGGTAGAACCGTCTGAATTTATAGTAGTCTGCGGTAAATCCGGCTGTGGCAAGAGCACACTTCTGCGTCAGCTCAAGAAAAGCCTGATTCCTTACGGTGAAAAAGAAGGTCAGGTTTTATATCAAAACATGGAAATTGCAGACCTTCCTGACCGTCAGAGCACTACGGACATCGGCTTCGTCCAGCAAAATCCGGACAACCAGCTGGTTACTGATAAAGTCTGGCATGAGCTTGCTTTCGGGCTTGAAAGTTTAGGCCTGGACAATCAGTCCATTCGAAGAAGGGTTGCGGAAATGGCTAGTTTTTTCGACATGCAGACATGGTTCAGAAAGGGTGTAGCAGAGCTTTCCGGCGGTCAGAAGCAGATGCTGAATCTCGCATCTGTTATGGTAATGCAGCCTAAGGTGCTGATTTTAGACGAACCTACTTCTCAGCTCGATCCTATTGCAGCTGAGGAATTTTTGAGAACCGTATATAAGATTAACAGAGATTTAGGAACTACTGTAATCATTTCCGAACATCGTCTGGAAGATTTAATCCCTATGGCAGACAGAGTTGTAGTTATTGACGAAGGGAAAATTCTGGCTAACGGTGCGCCTTGGAAGATTGGAGATTTTTTGGCGGGAAAGACTAAGGAAGAGCGCCATCCTATGTTCTATGGAATGCCGTCTGTTATGAAAATTTTCTCAGCATGTGGCGGAAGTCAGATGGACAAGGGCCTTTACAGGCAGACCGATGGAAAGAAGCTGGCACCGCTTACAATTAGAGACGGCCGCCTCTGGCTTGAAGCAATCCTGGGCGAACCCAAAAAGCAGGAGAGGGAAGAAAAGCCGGAGAAAGAGATTTTGCAGGGTAATACGATTATCGAGATGAAAGACCTGTGGTTCCAGTACGAAAAAAACAGCCAGCCTGTGCTGCGCGGGCTTAATTTGTCTGTTCAGGAGGGCGAGCTTTTCTGCCTCATGGGTGGTAATGGTGCAGGTAAGTCGACGACATTGAAGACGATTGCGGGAATTATAAAGCCGCAGCGCGGAACGATTACTGTCGATGGGTTGAAGGTTTGCAAGGAAAACAACGGAAAGCTGGCAGGAAAGACGCTGGCCATGGTTCCTCAAAATCCGCAGGCTCTGTTTACCGAAATTACCGTGGAGGAGGAGCTTGCTGAGGCTTTGTATTATAGAAAACTTTCGCCTGAAGAGGTTGCAAGAAGGGTTGATAATATGCTCGAAACCATGGAAATCAGCCATTTGAGAAAGTCTCATCCTTATGACCTGTCAGGTGGCGAGCAGCAGAGACTGGCGCTTGGGAAGATTTTGCTGTTAGAGCCGAAGATTTTGCTGCTTGATGAGCCGACGAAGGGCTTGGATCCGTTCTTTAAGATTACGCTGGCAGGAATATTCAAGAAGCTGACGCAGCAGGGCGTGACGCTGTTTATGGTGTCTCATGATGTTGAGTTTTGCGCAGAGTATGGTGACAGATGTGCCATGTTCTTCGATGGGGATATTGCATCTTGCGGTGAGGCGCGCAGTTTTTTCGCAGGTAACAGTTTCTATACGACTACAGCTAATCGTATTGTGCGTCAGTGGAACGATAAGCTGGTAACCTGGGAGGAGGTAGCTTCATGGGTAGAACAGAATACGATCCGATAAGAAAAAAGGCAGTTCAGAAGCGAACTCTGGTGTCGGCGCTGCTGATATTTCTCGTAATTCCGGCGGCTGTAATTCTGAGTACCATGCTTTCGGGTGGGCAGTTCTATATGATTTTCAGTTTAGTGGTAATTATCTGCTGCATGGCACCGTTTTTTATGGTATTCGAAAAGCGCAAGCCTAAGGCGAGGGAGATTGTGCTTATCGCTACGATGAGCGCGATTACAGTTGCGTCGCATATGTTTCTGCATGTGACAATTCCTATTCAGATAGGGACGGCTTTAGTTATAGTGGCGGGGATTTCTATGGGGCCGGAGGCTGGATTCCTTGTAGGAGCGCTGTCTCGTTTCGTATGCAACTTCTATATGGGGCAGGGACCGTGGACACCGTGGCAGATGTTTTGCTGGGGGCTGCTGGGATTTCTGGCAGGGCTTGCATTTAACAAGGTTGATATGACTCAGGCTATGGATCAGAAGAAATCCAGAGATTTCAAAGTGATTATGGGGCCGTTGCTGTGTATTGTAGCAGCGGAAATATTGGCTTTTGTAAGCTATCTTCTGTGGCCGGACAAGGCGGAAGGGGCGATGGTTTTAGATGGATTAAATGATTTCATGGAAGCGCTCCATCGTGTTGACGGTATTGGAGGATTCTTGAATCTGCTTGGAATGATGATTGGCTGGAGAGTGTATGCTTTCGGGGCGGTGGGACTGATTGCTGGTGTGCTTCTGCAAAGAAAGCGAATGCCGGTGGATAATGTTACTATTACGCTGTTTACATTTTTCACTACGCTGATTCTCTATGGCGGACTGATGAATATCTGCAGTTTGTTTACTTCTGCAGGAATGTCAGGAAGCGGAGGAATCAGCTGGAATACGCTGCGAACTCTGTATATTACAGGGCTTCCTTATGACATTATGCATGCAGCAGCGGCTTCGTTCTGCATATTTATCATGGGTAATCCTATGATTCGTAAGATTGAACGAATTAAAATCAAGTATGGAATTTACAAATAGTCGAAATCGGGATATAATAATAAGACAAGATTTCGGGGAGGGTTTTAGAAATGAGTGAAATTAAGACTGAAAACTACAAATTTGCACAGCATAAGGCTTGTGAATTCTTTCCATGTCATCCGACAGAACATCCAGAAACTTTTAACTGCCTGTTCTGCTACTGTCCGCTTTACGCATTAGGCGACAAGTGCGGCGGTAATTTTAAGTATCTGGAAAATGGAATTAAGGATTGCTCAGGTTGCCGTGTTCCTCATGTTAAGGATAAGGGTTATGACCATGTTATGGCTAAGTACGGTGAACTGATGGAGCTTGCCAGAAGAAAATAGATAAAATTAGATAATATAATAGTAAATAGTAACGATGTGCGTGCCTGCTTTTACGGGCACGCATTTTTCATGTGTATCATACATATATTGTAATTAAAATTGCAGCTGAGAGGGAGGGTACACATGAATTTAGGAATTGTAGGAACGGGAGCTATGGGGAAGGTGCTATATGAATGTGCTAAAGAAGATGGTACATTTGAGAAAATATATAGAATCGAACCTATGGAGAAAAAACCATGGCCTGCAGAAAAGCTGGACTTAATCATAGATTTCAGTCACCCGAAGGCACTGAAATCTATCTATGAATACTGTCAAAGAAATGGAGGAGGGATTCCGGTAGTTTTGGCGACTACTGGTTATGGGGCTGAAGAGGAAAAGCTGGTGGAGCTGCTTGAGAAGATTTGTCCTGTTCACAGGAGCAGCAACTATTCCAGGGGCGTGGCTCTTATGAAAAAACTATGTGAAGAAGCTGCTGGTCAGATTGGAGCAGAAAGCGATGTAATAATTACAGAAGTACATCATACGAAAAAGAAAGATGCACCAAGTGGCACGGCAAAGATGCTTTGCCAGGTGCTGAAAGTGAATCCAGATGATGAAGACCATGTCAAAAGTATTCGAATGGGTACGATGTGCGGAGAGCATACGGTATATTTCGCCATGGAAGATGAGATTATAGAGATAAAACATACGGCCATGTCTAAACGGATTTTTGCTATGGGTGCGTTGGAAATAGGAAAGAAATTAAAGATTGACTAAGTAGTTAAATTGTGGTAAAACTGAAAGGGATAGAGAAGATTCAAACAAAAGACGGAGAGTAACATATGGAAATCGAATTAAAGTTTCTAATAGAGGAAGAGTTCACGAAAGATCGGATTTTGCAGGATGATCACCTTCGCAAGATGACTGATGATGCTGAGATAGAAGTGATTCCTATGAGAGCGCTGTACTATGATACAGAAAATCAGGATTTACGCAAGCGCGGTTTCGCATTTCGTGTTCGGTATGAAAATGAGATACCTGTGGCTACAATGAAGTGGGGCGGTAGTTCCGAAGATGGTCTGCATCGCAGAGGTGAACTTAATGTAACTGTAGATGAGGAATTCGCTAAGAGTCCAGACATGCACATTTTTAAGGGCAGTGAGATTTATGCTGACTTGGAAGATATGGTAGAGGACTCTAAGTTAGTGCCTGTGATTGAAATGAAGTTTGTCCGCAAACAGATCCATGTAGATACCGGTCGTTCAATCAGCGTAGTTTCCTATGATGAAGGAGAAATTATTACGATTAAGGGTAATGCACCTATTTCTGAACTTGAGGTTGAGCTGTATTCCGGTGATCAGGATGATATGATTGCGCTGGGAAAAGAATTGGCGACTAAGTATAATCTTAAGGCAGAAGATAAGAGCAAATATCAGAGAGGATTAGAACTTCTGGGTCTTTAATTGAAAATATCAAAAAAATGATGCTGCTTCATGAGTTTTTATACTCTTGAAGCAGTTTTTTCGTAATAAAAATAATTTTTTTTGTGAAAAAAGGATGAAATATCAGCTTTTTTCTTTACTTTAATGAAAAAAGGCGTTATAATATGGAGTAATTGTCTTAGTTGAAAATAATGTTTTATATAATTAGGAGGAATTTTTTAAATGAAGGCAACATTTATTTCTAGAGAAAAGAATGATGTAAAGTTTACAATGGAATTCACAGCAGAAGAATTCGATCAGGCTCAGATCCACGCTTATCAGGCAGCTAAGGATAAGATTGAAATCCCTGGCTTCCGTAAGGGTAAGGCTCCAAGATCCATCATCGAAAAGCACTTCGGCGAAGGCGTTTTCTTCGAAGATGCTGTTGATGAACTGCTGAGAAACAACTACGAAGTAGCACTGAAGGAACTGGATCTGGAAGTTATCGACGCTCCTAAGGCTGAATTCACTCAGCTGAAGAAGGGTGAAGGTTTCACAGTTACAGTTACTGTAGCAGTTGCTCCAGTTGTAGAAGTTAAGGACTACAAGGGCATCGAAATCGAAAAGGTTGTAAACGAAGTTAAGGAAGAAGACATCGAAAACAATCTGAAGCAGCAGCAGGAAAAGAATGCTAGAATCGTTTCCGTAGAAAGACCTGCACAGGAAGGTGACACTCTGGTTCTGGACTACTCCGGCTATGTTGGTGAAGAACAGTTCGAAGGCGGCACTGCACTGGAACAGGAACTGACTCTGGGTTCCCAGATGTTCATCCCAGGTTTCGAAGATCAGCTGGTTGGCGTTGCTGCAGGCGAAGATAAGGATGTAGTTGTTACATTCCCAGAAGAATACCATGCAGAAGATTTAGCTGGTAAGGAAGCAGTATTCCACTGCCACGTACACCAGGTTAAGGAAAAGCAGCTGCCTGCTATGGATGATGAATTCGCAGCAGACCTGGGCTTCGATACTATGGAAGAACTGAAGGCTGATACTAAGACTAAGCTGGAAAACTATGCTAAGGCAGCAGCTGACAGCCAGATGAAGGATGCTGTTTTAGGC
>CAZLJV010000071.1:0-8226 GCA_964559965.1 uncultured Oscillospiraceae bacterium
CCGTTGAACCGTCCGCAGCCTCAGCCTCCGAACCGCCCGCAGCCTCCACCAGCCGTCAGCCTAGAAACATCGGCGCCGCTTCTGCTAGCTATCACAGCATATCACCGCACGCCAGCCGCCAGCTGCACCACCAGGCGCCAGCCTAGAAACATTGGCGCCGCTTGTGGTAGCTATCACAGCACATCACCGCCGCCCGTAGCCAGCTGCAGCCTCCGAACCGTCCGCAGCCTCAGTGGGCGGCGTCAAGAGCTGAAGCGTCATCCATCGGTGCGACCCGAAGCGTCGCTATGCCCGAATCGCCTCACAATCACCGCAATACGTAGCGTTCTTTTACACCAATATCTCGCCAGTCATTTCCGGTGGAACTGGGAGATCCATCAGCTTGAGCATGGTAGGTGCAATGTCTGCCAGCTTGCCGCCTTCACGGAAGGCTTCGATTGGATCAGATGAAATGTGCACCAGCGGAACCTGATTGGTGGAATGTGCTGTCATTACATTTCCATCAGCATCGAGCATCTGGTCGGCATTGCCGTGGTCGGCAGTGAGCAAGATTTGTCCGCCTTCGTCCAGTACAGCAGATACAATCTGACCAACACAGCCGTCCAGAGCTTCGACAGCTTTGACAGCAGCATCGAAAACTCCAGTGTGGCCGACCATATCGGGGTTAGCAAAGTTGAGAATGATTAAATCGTATTTTGACGATTTGATTTCTTCTAAGACCTTTTCGGTGAGCAGAGGTGCGCTCATTTCAGGCTGCATGTCGTATGTAGCAACCTTTGGAGATGGAATCAGAACTCTGTCCTCCAGTGGGTTAGCTTCCTCTACACCGCCATTGAAGAAGAAGGTCACATGAGCATACTTTTCAGTTTCAGCAATTCTCAGCTGTTGGAGACCGAGGCTGGAAATGTATTCGCCCAAAGTGTTAGTCAGGCGATGTGGCGGAAATGCGATCTCTACATTAGGCATTTCCGCATCATATTGAGTCATGCAAACGTATTTGAGATTTTGAATCGTCTTTTTACGATTGAAGCCGTCGAAGTCTGGATCCACGAAGGCACGAGTAATTTCACGAGCACGGTCTGGGCGGAAGTTGAACATGATGATGGAATCGCCGTCGTTTACGAAACCCGAAGGCGCTGTGCCGTCAGTTGTGCCGCATACTGTTGGAAGGATAAACTCGTCAGTTTCGCCACGATCGTAAGCCGCCTTCACCGCAGCAGTACCATTTTCAGCCTGAATACCTTCGCCCAGTGTCAAAGCATCATATGCCTGAACCACACGTTCCCAACGCTTGTCACGGTCCATTGCATAGTAGCGGCCAGAAACGACGCCAACCTGTCCCAGACCCTCAGAAGCAAGGAATTCCTCAAGCTGCATCATATAGTTAATGCCAGAGCAAGGAGGTACATCACGACCGTCCATAAAAGCATGGACAAAAAGTTTAGTGATTCCACGACGCTTTGCTAAGCGGACTAAAGCCTGCAAGTGAGTGAAATGACTGTGAACACCGCCGTCAGAAAGCAGGCCGTAAAGGTGCAGCGCACCGCCAGTTTCAAGCACATGGTCACAAGCCTCATTAAACGGAGCATTGTCGAAGAAATCGCCGTCCTCGATAGCCTTGGTGATTCGAGTTAATTCCTGATATACAATTCGTCCAGCACCGATATTCAGATGACCGACCTCGGAGTTACCCATTTGCCCCTCAGGCAGACCTACCGCAAGCCCACTTGCATCCAGTCGAGTGTGTGGATACGTTTCAAAAATCTTGTCAAGCTGCGGAGTCTTCGCAGCAGCTATTGCATTTCCCTGGGCAGAATCGTTTAATCCGTAGCCGTCCAGAATCATCAGCATGGTTGGTTTTTTCATGATCAATTCCTTTCTTCTTTGCAAAATCTTTTGTTCGCAACTTTTTCTCTTCTTTTAAGTATAGCACAGCTTCGGGCTTTTCTAAAGAGATAAAATCTGATAAAATAGAAGTAATCGTATATCGAAAAAAGTATCGAAAGATGATTGGAGGATGAATTCATGAATTGGACCCCGGAGCAGAGCATGGCAATCACGCTGAGGGATAAGAATATATTAGTAGCGGCAGCCGCAGGATCAGGAAAGACAGCAGTTCTCGTAGAGCGCATAAAGAGACTTGTTTTAGAAGAAATGTGTCCCATCGACCGAATGTTGATAGTAACATTTACTAATGCAGCAGCAGCTGAAATGAAGGAAAAGATAAGAAAGGCGCTGCAGGGCGCAGTAGATGAGCTTGCAGCAAGTGCAGTAAACGATGGCGGTGGAAGTGGTGACGTAGCTGGCGATGGAGACTTAGGCGCGGATAGCGACAGCGAGCAGAAGGAATACAAGGAGAAGCTGGACTTTCTGCGCCAACAGCTGAATAACTTACCACAGGCTCAGATCAGCACCTTCCACTCATTCGCTTTGGAGGTTATACGCAAATACTTCTATATTATTGATGTAGAACCTAATTTCAAAATCTGCGATGATGCACAGACTGCAATTCTAAAGGCTGAGGCCTTGGACGCACTTATGGACGCAAGATATGAAGAAAGTGATCCGGAGTTTCTGCATTTTTTAGACTGCTACAGCGGAGAAAGAAACGATAATGCTGTGCGAGAACTCATAGATGAGGTATATAGGACTATAGATGCTTTGCCGGAACCGTATGTGTGGCTGAGAGAAAAGACAGAAATGCTGGAAAATGCACAATATAACGGTGGAGAATCCATAAGACCTATGCTGGATTTTCTTTTTGAAATTGCAGAAGAAAATCTGAGCGATGCAGAAGCATTAATCCAGGAGAATATTCAGATTGCATTGGAAAATGATATGACAGAGGCTGCAGCACTTGCAGAATCTGATTTAAGCAAGATTCAGGCTGTCCGAGAGCATATGGGCGATTATGATGACTTTAGGACTGCTTTAGGTGCTATTAAGTTTGATAGGCTAAAGACAAGTATATTAAAATCTTTCGCTGTGACTGAAGAGGAAGTTTTGAAGGCAGTGCGGAGAGAGCAGAAATGGAAAGATAATCGAAAAGATGCCAGGGATAAGGTAAGTGAACTGAAAAAAAATTTGTTTGATATGGATCTTGAATCTATGGCACAAGAGATGGCGCAGACTAGCAGAGAAATGAAAATGCTGGAAAGTCTGGTTGTCGAATATGGAAACCGCTATAGAGATGAGAAAAAAGAGCGATGCCTCATGGATTTTAGCGACATAGAACACTACGCATATGAGATTTTGAAGGATGAAGAGGTCAGCAGATATTATCGTGAAAAGTTTGAGCATATTTTTGTAGACGAATATC
Organism: uncultured Oscillospiraceae bacterium; assembly: GCA_964559965.1. Taxonomy (GTDB): domain Bacteria; phylum Bacillota; class Clostridia; order Peptostreptococcales; family Anaerovoracaceae; genus RGIG7179. The sequence goes on from CAZLJV010000071.1 coordinate 3,320, forward strand.
AGGACAGCAATGTTATGCAGGAGGCGTTTTTAGGGCGTGTGGCTCGTGAAAACAACCTGTTTTTAGTAGGTGATGTGAAGCAGAGCATCTACAAGTTCAGACTGGCAGAGCCGGAGATTTTTCAGCGCAGATACAAGGAATACGCTTCAGGCGACCAGAAGACATCGGTTAAGATTGATTTGAACAAGAATTTCCGAAGCAAGAGGCCGATAATCAATTTTGTAAACGATATTTTTTCCTATCTCATGGAGGATTATGATGAGGCGGCGGCTTTGAATATGGGCGATCCGAATGGTGATAAATATTACCATGAGCCTGTGCTTTATCTTACTGACGCTGAGTGGAATGAAGATGAGATAATCAGCGATGATCTGAAAAGCATGATTAAAACTGAAAAAGAGGCTCTCGCCGCTGTAAAAATTATAAAGGAGAGCCTTGGCAAGCCGTTTTTCGATAGCAAAGCGGGCGTGGAGCGGCCACTCGAGCTGAAGGATATAGTTATTTTGATGCGTGGAGTTCGTGGACAGGGGGAAATCTACTATAATGTGCTTATGGAAAACGGAATTCCGGCGTATGTGGCCGATGATGACGGTTATTTCGACACCATGGAAATCAACAATTTCCTCAGCTTGCTCATGCTTCTTGACAATGAAAAGCAGGATGTGCAGCTGCTTACGGTGCTGCGCTCAGAAATTTTTGGATTCACCATAGCTGAGCTGGCGCAGATTAGAATTCACAGCAAGGCGGGTTCGTATTACAGCGCATTTGTGGAATATTCGCAGTCTGGCGATGACGAAGCTCTTCGCAAAAAATCTGCTGATGCACTTTCTTCTATTGCGGACTGGCAGTCGATGGCCATGTTTATGCCTATTGAAGAATTGATATGGAAGCTGATGCTGGACACAGGATTTTATATTTCTGTGGGCGCAATGCCGGGCGGCAGACAGCGTCAGGCAAACTTGCGTGCTTTGGTGGATAAGGCTTTGGCATATAGGAAAGGAGAGCGTGGTTCGCTTTACGGATTTATTCGATATATTGAGGCACTGAAAACCCGCAAAGTCCCAAGCGGCCAGGTTAAGCTGGTTGGCGAGGGTGATGAGATAGTCAAGATAATGACGGTTCACAAGAGCAAGGGGCTTGAGTTCCCGATGGTGATTTTGGCTGGTTACTGCAAAACTTTGAGATATACCCCAATAGGGTCTTCGGCGGTTATGCACAAGGATTTTGGAGTTGCCCTCCCTATAGTAAATCCGGAGAAATATTTGTCTCTGACTACCACTTTCCAGAAGATAATTAAGGAGAAGCTGCACATGGAAGAGCGGGCGGAGGAAGAGCGTATTCTCTATGTGGCATTGACTCGTCCTAAAGATCGTCTGGTGATTTTGGGAAGTCATCAAAATATGGATAAGTTTTTTGAAAAAAATAAGAAAAATTATCAGAGCTATTTCCATATGACGGGAGGGTATATTCATAATAGACTTCATCGTTGTGTGATTTTAGATGATAGTGATCTTGCCAGATTGATTACTTACAGGAAACGAAGCAATGAGCCGATTTTAAGATTGTTCGATCAGGACAATCGCACAGGCAATGATGAGCTTGCAGAAAAGGTTAGGAAACAGATTGAGTTCCGCTATCCTCACCAGCGTGAGATGAATATCAAGTCAAAATATTCGGTAAGCGAGCTTAACGCCTTAAGCGAAAGCACTGAAGCTGCGATGCTGCCCGGTGCTAGCGCTGCACCTGCTGGGGGTAGCATCGACCGCTGGTCGCTTGATTCCCTGAAGGAGCCTGCATCATTCCAGAAGAAAGAAATCTTCACGGCGGCTCAAAAAGGTACGATTTATCATACTTTGCTGGAGCACATTCAGTTCCAGTCTCTCTATGCTTGCGCTGATGAAGAAGCTGAGAGGGCAGAAGTGGAGGCTACATGCCAGTGGCTGGTGGACAAGCAATTTTTAACTGCAGAGGAAGCGGAAGTTTTAGATGCGGACATTGTTCTGAAGCTGATTCATACTGAGCTCGGTCAGAGACTGGCTGAGGCGGATAGTGAAAATCTGCTTTGGAAGGAGCAGCCATTTAACTTAAAGATGGCATACGATCCTGATGGCAGTGGTCAGTCATCTGATGTATTCGTTCAGGGTGTAATCGACTGCTATTTCCAGGAGGCGGACGGTTTGGTGCTGGTGGATTATAAAACCAGCAGAATTCGTACAAATGATGGCGAACACGCTTTGGCTGCAGAAAAGAATCGCATAGCGCAGCAGTACAGGACGCAGATAGATATTTATCGCCAGGCATTAGAGGAAGCTACAGGTAAAACTGTAAAAGAGGCATATATTTATTTGACCAACTGCGGTGAAGTAATCGAAATGTAGCAGGATTCAGAAAGGACTTAGAATAAAAATGATTACAATTCAAAATTTTGTCGGCACATTTTTTCTGGTGTGCGGGCTGGCTTATGCGGCATACATAGTTGCAAATGCGCTGAAAAATCGCAGCTTGCTGACTGCGCAGCCTGGAAATCTCGGCGTGCTCATGGCGGTGGAAGCAGCAGTCTTCTTTTTCGCAACTCTGGGCATCTCGGATTTTGTCATGAATACAATAGTGGTGCGCAAGCTGAAACTGGCAAAACCTGAGAATCTCCCGGACTGCCTCATAGCGGCAACCATCATGCCAGGGAGCTTCATCGCCTTTCTTTATCTGCGGGGCGTGGAGGACATCGATGCGGTGACATTTATCACATTCCTCGTTTCGCTTTCCGTGGGAAGTTTCATCGGCTCTCAAATCGTAGGGAAGATGAATGGCGACAGCATACGCAAAGCTCTTGTCCTGCTTCTCAGTGCGGCGGTTCTGTGCCTGATTGGGCGAATGGTCATGGATCCGGGAAACTACGGAACTGCAACTTCCCTCAGCGGCGTGAAACTGGTTGTCTTAGGTGCGCTTGCCATGCTCTTTGGCTGCACCAATATGCTTGGTATCCCAGCAAAACCTTTTCTCACCACTGCGCTTCTCCTCATAGGACTTTCTCCTATTGCGACTTTGACGCTGATATTAGGTGCGATGCCGATTTCCGGTTTGACAGGTGGGATTGCTGTGATGAAGAAGGGCTGCTATAATGTGAAGCACGCATTGTCTGCTGCAACGGCGGGCTGTGCGGCGGCTTTCGTAGGCTGCAGCCTGGCAATTTCCATAGATGCTACGGTGCTGAATATAATCTTGATTGGAGTAATAATTATAGCTATTGTAAGTTTGATAAAGAAGTAAACGGAAAGAGGGCAGTCACGCAATTGTGACTGCCCTCTTTTCTTCTATGATTATATAAGCCAGATATGTTTGATTTTATACAATACCCTGTGCCATCATAGCCTGTGCAACCTTTTCGAAACCTGCGATGTTTGCACCAGCTACCAGGTTGTAACCCAGACCGTACTTAGCGGATGCTTCAGCAGCGCTCTTGTGGATGTTAACCATGATAGTTTCCAGCTGTTCATAAACCTGAGCAGGGGAGAATACAGTGTGACCAGCATTCTGACCCATTTCGATGCAGGAGCAAGCTACGCCACCAGCGTTAGCAGCCTTGGAAGGACCTACGATTACGCCGTTTTCCATCAGGTATGTGATAGCTTCGTTCTTAGTAGGCATGTTGGAACCTTCGCACAGGAACTTACATCCGTTAGCAACCATCTTTTCAGCGTCAGCCAGGTGGATTTCGTTCTGAGTTGCGCAAGGGATGTACAGGTCAGCCTTAACGCCCCATGGCTTTTCGCCTGGATAGAATGTAGCGCTTGGGAACTTTTCTGCGTAAGGTGCGCAAACGTTCTTACCGGAAGATCTCAGTTCTAACAGGAAGTCTTCCTTTTCACCAGCAGTTACGCCTTCTGGATCGTAGATGTATCCGTCTGGACCAGAGATAGTGATAACCTTAGCGCCCAGTTCGTTCAGCTTCTTAACAGTACCCCAGGATACGTTACCGAAACCGGAAACAGCAACTGTCTTGCCTGCCAGTTCTTCGCCGTTAGCTTTCAGCATTTCTCTTGCGAAGAATACGATACCATAACCAGTAGCTTCAGTTCTGCCGGACAGACCGCCATAGGACAGACCCTTACCAGTCAGAACGCCTTCATATCTGTTAACCAGCTTCTTGTACTGACCGAACATATAACCGATTTCTCTTGCGCCAACACCTAAGTCACCAGCAGGAACGTCTGTAGCTGGACCGATGTGTCTGAACAGTTCACTCATGAAGGACTGGCAGAATCTCATGATTTCAGCGTCGGACTTACCGTTTGGATCGAAGTCAGCACCACCCTTACCACCGCCGATAGGCAGACCAGTCAGGGAGTTCTTGAAGATCTGTTCGAAACCTAAGAACTTAATAATGCTTGGGCATACGTTTGGAGCGAATCTCAGACCACCCTTGTAAGGTCCGATTGCGCTATTGAATTCGTAACGATATCCTCTGTTTACATGAACCTTACCGTTGTCATCAACCCAAGGAACTCTGAAGCTGATACCTATTTCAGGTTCGATCAGTCTTTCAACCAGACCTGCTTCTACATATTCTGGATGAGCTTCCAGAACTGGTTCAATGGAAGTTAAAACTTCTTCTACTGTCTGTAAGAACTCTGGTTCACCAGGGTTTTTCTGAGCGGCGATTTCAATGTACTTGTCAACTAATTTTGCCATTTTACAAATTCTCCTTTTTGTTAACTGTTTTTAGCTTTCGCTAGTCATCTGGCTAGTTTTCACACCTAAAATGTAACACTTGCGGCGTCAGTTGTCAACACCGTGTATACAATATTCTTGATGTTTTTTTTAATGAACAAAAAAACTCTTTTTTCTTAAAAAAATTAATTTGCATTGACAAAGTTTCTGCAATTAAATATGAAATTTTTTTGATTGTG
>CAZLJV010000072.1:0-8138 GCA_964559965.1 uncultured Oscillospiraceae bacterium
ATTCAGTTCGTCCTTAAAAGCACCGCTCTGACAAATAGAGTCCCTGCCATCGCTATTTTGGATAACATCGATAACTAAATTATTAATTCTCTCCCTATGCGTCGTACCGAAAAGCGCAAGCGCACTCTCTGGAACATCATCAATAGAGATGACACCGCTTCGTACCGCATCATCAATATCATGATTTATATAAGCAATCCTATCGCTTATCTTTACAATCTGACCCTCAAGAGTAAAAGGCATCCTGTCACCGCTATGGCACAAAATCCCATTGCGCACCTCTTCAGTAAGATTCATACCCCTCCTGCTCGCCGTGGATTCGATAACATCTACGACACGCAGACTTTGCACATTATGCTCGAACCCGCCGGGATGAATGTCATTTAGAACAGACTCCCCATTATGCCCGAACGGCGTATGCCCCAAATCATGACCAAGCGCAATAGCTTCCGTCAAATCCTCATTAAGATTCAGACTTCGTGCTATGGTTCGTGCAATCTGCGAAACCTCCAGCGTATGAGTCAGACGCGTGCGATAATGATCCCCTTCCGGTGCCAAAAATACCTGTGTCTTATGCATTAAACGTCTAAATGCCTTCGAATGAACAATCCTGTCACGGTCACGCTGAAATTCAGTACGCATCTCGCAAGGCTCTTCAGGGAACCTTCTTCCACGAGACTCCCCGCTCTTCACCGCCTTATCCGACAAAATCTCATATTCTCTTCTTTCCAATTCTTCTCGCAGCAGCATTTCTCTCACCTTCCCCTTTTTTCGCTACTTTATCCCGGTATGTCCGAAACCGCCTTCCCCTCGCTGAGTTTCATTTATCTCACTGGTCACAGCAAAATCCGCCTGCTCATAACGAGCCAGAACCATCTGAGCGATACGGTCTCCATCATGAATTGTATATGCTTCCTGTCCCAGATTAACCATAGGCACATTCCACTCACCACGATAATCACTGTCCACAGTACCTACCCCATTTATCATAGTAATACCATGCTTTATGGACAAACCCGACCTTGCACGAATCTGAGCCTCAACCCCCGGAGGAAGCTCCACATAAAGGCCAGTAGGAATAAGTCTTCTTTCCCCCGGCTGCAAGGTTATATCACCATTAGGAAGCCAAGCCCTTATATCTGCACCCGCAGAACCCTCCGTTTCGTAGGAAGGCACTGCACCGCTTTTGCTTACGATCTTAATCTCCAGTCTTTCCATATTAATTACCCCATCATGCGGCTAAGACCGATTCTCTTGTTGGTAACAGCTACCGCAGAATACTGATCCATGTCGCAAATCATCTTCTTTACTTCTTCAACATCGTCCATTGAAACGCGATTCAGTCCTTCCAGAACCTCTTCAGTTGTAAACACACGGTCTAACAGAGTCAGATTCTTACCTATAGCAAACATACGGCTTGCCACATTCTCCTGACCGAATATGTAGCTGCTTTTCAGCTGCTCTCTCGATGCGGAAAGTTCATCTTCTGTGATGCCCTCACGGTCCAGAAGCTCCAGTTCTTCACGAATACCGTCGATGGCAGCATGGATTTTGTCGTGTGAAACGCCAGCATAGATATTGAAATATCCGTCACTGCTGAAGCTGCTCAGCATGGAATACACGCTGTAAGCCAGACCCTTTTCTTCACGTATGTTTTGGAATAAGCGGGAGCTCATGCTGCCGCCCATAACATTGTTGAGTACGCAGAATGTGTAGTAGCGAGGATCAAGGAGAGAGATTGCTCTCGTAGCCAGACACAGGTGTGACTGCTGAATATCCTTCACGATAACCTTATGTTTCTTTTCGTACGGCGTATGTCCGTTTTCGTGTGCAGGCTTAGATGGACGCAGGCTGTCAAACTTTCTTTCCAGATATGCGCACACTCTGTCTGGATCGATATTACCTGCAACAGAGACTACGATGGAGTCGCGTGTATACTGTGTTTCCTTGTATTCTGTCAGAACCTTTCTGCTTATTCTCTTTAAGCTGGTCGGAGTTCCGATGATGGAATTGCCCAGAGGGTTTCCTTTGAAGAGGATTTCACTGACCATGTCGTGTGCCAGGTCATCTGGCTGGTCTTCTACCATTTTTATTTCTTCGCAGATTACCTGTCTTTCCTTATCCATCTCAGTCTTATCGAAGAGAGAATCTGTGAGCATATCCAGCAGCACCTCTGCCCCCTTCTCAAAATTTTCTTTCAGCACTTTTACATAGTAGCAAGTGGCTTCTTTGCCCGTAAATGCGTTCATCTGGCCGCCGATTTTATCTATGTCTGCAGCGATTTCTCTCGCAGTGCGGTTTTCTGTTCCCTTAAACATCATATGCTCAATATAGTGGGACACACCTGCATACTTCGCCTCTTCATTTACAGCACCTGTCTTTACCCAAATACCTATAGCCGCAGACTGAACATGAGGGATTACCTCCATAGCTACTCTCACTCCGCAGTCAAGTTTACGAATTTCAACCATTCCCATATTTCTATTCCCCTTTCGATTTTCTGTATCCTACAAAAAGCACTACCGCAATTACGCACAGTGCTATCATTTCTCCGGTTTTTCCGAGCTGATTTCCCACCAGTGCAGTCACTCCTAAAATCACTGCAAATGCCAAAAACAGCGCAAGCAGAATTCCTATGATTCCTTTTCTCATATATCAGATTTCTCCTGTTCATAAGTTAATATAACAATCCATATTGTAACACAAAATTTGCGAAATTCATATACTATCAAAGAAAAGAACTTTGGACTATTTAAGGAGGTATATATATGAGCTGCTTTGGCGGAAGAGTGTCTCCGGACCTCTATCAAAACTGCTGCAACTCCAACGCACTCTGTCATTTTGATGGAGATATCAGCAGCCTGAAAACGGAACCCATCTATGTTCAAAAGGTATATGATGCAGTAGCCTTCCATCTTCAGGGCATGAAGAGCGTAAACAATCAGGTTTTTACGCCTACAATTCCCTGCGGTCACCGCATTAAACGAGTAGTGGACATCAGATGCAAGCGCCGTTTTAATCCAGATAATGTAGATGATCCTGCTAATCTGAAACTTGATGTAAATACCAGCATCTCTGGCGCTACGTTTCTGAAAAACGGCATGGGAGACTGTCTGACAGTAGTCGGTGCTGACGGAAATCTTTCCGAAAAAATACTTTATGCTGACACAGCAAGCTGTGACAGTCAATGTATGGGTACCCCGATTTTCGGCACTCAAAACATTTGCATCACGGGCAATGTGCTTATCGAACTTGACTTACTGCTTTGCGACAGCTGCAATAACGATTCCGTATTCACCATATGGACAGAAGTAAATGTAGCCGAGGCCAGTCAGCCTCTCATACTTACCAACTTCTTCGAAATCTGTATGCCGTCTGCATTAGACAGTGCATTTCTGCCTCGATTTACGGAATTATGCAACTCAGCTTGCGAATCTCGTCTGGCTACCAACAACTATGGTAGGGATCTTTGTGTAGATGCTGATGGCAGAGTTACAGCTAACCTTATCATCGCAATCTGTGTAACTTGCGAAAAGAAAGTTGTCGTACCTGTTCAGCTTTGCGTTCTGTCTACGGGCTTCGCAGAGGCACCACTTCAGCAAAATGCAATCTGCCAGACTTTCCCGAGCCTTTTCCCTAACAAGATTAAGGAGTCAGATACTGAGGAAAACTGCGGTGACGACTGCGACTGCGATAATGAGCGTGACTCCGGCTGTCGCCCTGAACCATGCGACCCTTGCAATCCTTGTGAGCCGTGCGACTCTTGCAATCCTTGCAGGCCTCAACGCCCACCAAGACCGCAGCCAAGGCGTTAAACTAGGCGTTAAAAAAGCACTCTGCATTTTCTGCAAAGTGCTTTTCTATTTAATCACCTTTTCAATTGCATCAATCATCAAGAAGTCATAGCCAATGTCACCCCTTGGAACAAGCTTTGCATCTGGAATAATTTTGACAAGTTCATTTCTTGCTTGCATTTTACCACTTTTCCCAGAACTTGCAACCGCTTTTTTCGTTAGTGCCGCCACATATTCAGGGTCAAGGATGTTTGTTTCGACATCCAGCAGTGTCCACTGAACATGATGACCAAGTTGACTCAGCATCATTATCCCAACTCTAACCTATCAAAAAGCACATCAAGCAGCCATTACAGCCACCTGATGTGCTAGATGTTTATTCAATTCCTGCGTCGACCACTACAGTCCCTGCATGGACGCTTCAAATTCTTCCTTCATCGCTGCGATGCGCTTTTCGTCGGAGAAAATCTTAGCGATATGCAGTGCGATAATCTTTGCGCCGTTTTCGATTGACTTGTGGCCGCGCTCAGTTCTTACTGCAGCCTCGAATTCCTTTGTATGAATTGCCACACCCTTATCTACAATCTGCAGCGTAGGATGGAATGTAGGGCAAATGAAACTTACATTACCCGCATCAGAGGAACCGAAGATTACATCCGGGTCACCGTTGATTTCTACACCAACTTCCTCATATACCTCTTCCATAGCACGGATACCTTCGAAGTTGTTATTCATATTATCATACATAGCAGCAGTCAGCTTCTTGTCCCAAGTGCAGCCAGTCATTAAGCAAGCACCTTCCGCAATGTTATCCAGTTTAGCATCTAAACCCAAGTGGTACTTCTTTTCCAGTGCACGAGTGTAGAATTCTACGCTTGCTTCTTCAGGAACAACATTCGGTGCCAGACCGCCATTTCTGTATACACCATGCATTCTCACATCAGGAGTAACATGCTGACGCAGACAATCGATACCGTGGAACATGAGCTGAGCAGCATTCAGAGCATTTACACCCTCCCATGGTGCAGTAGCTCCGTGAGCAGGCTTGCCATGGAATGTATACTCAAACTGATGCAGACCTAAAAGTTTGCAATAAAGCTGATTCTTATCAAACAAGTGAATCATAATAGCTTCTTCGTATTCATCAAAAACACCTTTTTCAATCATGCCGCACTTAGCACCATCATTTTCTTCGTTAGGTGTGCCGATTAAGTGAATATCGCAGTCCAGCTCGTCCTGAATATCCTTAGTCGCAACAGCCGCCAAAACGCTCATTGCGCCGCTGAGGCAATGTCCGCACGCATGTCCAACACCTGGCAGCGCATCGAACTCAGCCATAATCGCAACCTTATGTTTATGATTGTTGGAACCGGCAATCCCACGGAAAGCAGTATCGATACCTGCATAAGGATATTCAACTTCAAAACCATGACCCTTAAGATACTCTACAATCTTAGCGGAAGTCTCATACTCAGATCCGGAAACCTCAGGGTGATCAGCCATCCAATCGCTGAGAGCAACAGCTTCAGCATATCCTTTCTCTACAGCCTTCACAATTTTTTCTTTAATTTCTGCATAATTATTCATATCCGTTTCTCCCGTAAATCTAAATTTATCTGATGTTCCATTATATCATATCTATGGCTAAAGTCCAGTGGAATTCTCAGAAAAATTTCTAATTTCCTGACGAATTTCGCAAATGGCATTGATTTTGTAAGCCTCATAAGGCTGTTCTTTGGCACGATTTTCATCTCTGAACTCTGCTTCATGATCCCTCAAAATCTCTTCCTCCGAACATCCCGCCTTAATCCGCTCGTCTATGAACTCCTTCTGATACTGAGCCGAATGAATAAATAAAGAAAAGTATTTATATCTAAACCAATCCGGCACCATACCATAATGCTGAGAATAGAGATGATTAAATGTTTTCGCTTTTAGAATATTGGCACTCCTTATGGACTCATCGAAAGACTTTAGTGCCGACACCTCAATCTTTTCCAGGTCCACCAGCACCCCGCAGCTTTCACTGCACATCAAAATCCCCTCCGGCATAACCATATAGCTCAGTGCACAGTCCGTATGCCCCTTGGTCTCTATCGCTTCAATGAAAGCCTCAGCCCCATCGGAACCCTTGCCGAGAGAGATTTTGGTGCGATCGGAGAGAATTCTGTCCACACGAAGGTTGTTTACCGTAATCTTTTCTTCGTCAACACCGTAGAGATGAGCCGCATTTTTACCCATTTTTTCGATGGTAGCCCTTGCGCCTGCACTTTCGAATACCTTTTTCGCCTTTTCACTGGCACATACAACTGCATCTGGCCATTCCTCAAGCAGATATGGCAGCGCGCCCATGTGATCATAGTGGCTGTGCGAAAGGATGATATAATCTACTTTTCTATCGCCATCTTTCAGCCTTGCTTTTATATTTTCGATAGTTTTATCGGCGAAACAGCACATACCTGCATCATAAACAGCCGTCTTTTCAGGCCCAAGAATAAGTATGCAATCGCCGCCCTGACCGCCTGTAACATCTACAAGCGGCCAAGGAAATTTACGCCTATCGTGTTCATTAGTTCTTAATTCGTCATTCATAATTTGCATTTTTCTTTATTTATCTATTTGCTATCACTATGTTTTTAGAAAATACCGCCGAATAATCCGCCCTTTCCGTTATTTCCGCCGCAGAAAAGACAGTACAGCACCAGAAGGAGAATGAGAAGTCCAATCAGATTTCCACCCTCACCTTCACAGCAATCTCTCTCGCAGCAGCAATCCCTTTCACAGCAGCAGTCATCTGGTCTGCAGCATTTCTGGAAACACTTATCATCATTTCCCATAGAAACATACCTTAGCCTTTCTTTTTTTATCATACTATGCAAGCAGAAAGGCGCAGGTTACCTATGAATAATATTCTTCGTCATTTTCGTCCATTTCGTACGCATTTCTTTCTTCATCGAGCTGCGCCGAAACTAAATCACCTAAGTTCATGATATATTCATCAAGCGGATAATCCATACATTCGCTGTAATCGTACTCGAACTTTTCCTTAGTCAGATTTTCGGTGCGCGCTAAAATCAGTGCATCTCTTACCGGCAGGATTTGTTCTTCCCCAGTCTGAATAGATGTGCAGTATACACGGCTGCTCAGAGAATACCACATGCGGAATCTTTCGATTTCTTCAGTGAGCTGAGCCAGCAGTTCATCTTCATCGCAATTTCTCGCAAGACCCATGAGAGCCAGTTTTATACGCTCCAGAATGCCATAGGTCTCAGCAGCATCACCTGGCAGGAAGTCGGTTACATCTTCGAAGTAGTTGTATACGAGTTCTGCCAGTACCTTTTTATCTATACCTTCAAGCAACTGCGCCAGCACATGTTCTTCGATTTCTTCCTCACATTCTAAAAGTGCAGCCAGATTTTCGAAATACTGAAAATCTGCTGGTTCATCAATATCAAGTAAAGTATACAGCATATCCTTAGTTAAATAGTCCATAGAAATTCTCCTTTAATTAAATTTAATCATAAGTTATAGATCTAAGTTTTTGAATTTTAATATCAAATCAGATTTTTCAGTCTTTAAGATGTTCTGAATCATATTTACGAAGTTCTCAGATAAGTCGCTGGCGTAGAAGATGTTTTCACGGTCATTATTGACTGCCAATAAATTTTCTTTTGTAAGAACTTCTTTAATCCTTGCCACAATCTCATAGGAAGGATTCACAATCTGAAGCTGAGGATATATGCGCATTATATTCTTTCTTATAAGCGGATAATGAGTACAGCCCAGAACAAGAGTATCCAGCTTGTTTTCTCTAACAAAATCGTCCATATAGTATCTGATAGTCAGATCCATTATTTCGTTTTCTATTATCCCCTCTTCGATAAGCGGCACAAAAGCCGGTGTAGCCTTAGTGTGAACCCGAAGGCCTGGGTGAAGCTCATGTATGGAGTCCGTATAAACACCGCTGGCAATAGTCACCTTAGTAGCTATAATACCCACATTCTGCTCATCGCTGCATGACATGGCTATGCGCTCTGCCGCAGGCTCGATTATACCCAGAATAGGAATCTTAGGGAAACGCTGGCGAAGCTGCGGTAAACAAGTGGCACTTATGGTATTACAAGCTATTACCATCATCTTCACATCCTTAGATGCGAGGAAGTCCGCAATCTGATTAGTATAAGTTTTTACTGTAGAAATCGCCTTTGACCCGTAGGGGGTTCGAGCCGTATCGCCGAAATATATTACCTTTTCTTCCGGCAATTCCCGAAACAAGTTAGGTATACATGTGAGTCCACCTAACCCCGAGTCAAAAACTCCGATTGGTCTATTATCCATTTATAT
>CAZLJV010000073.1:0-7962 GCA_964559965.1 uncultured Oscillospiraceae bacterium
CCCATCTTCCGTCACCGTCCCCTCAGCAAAATCTTTGTTGCGGGGGCTTCCCAGGAGTGATATAGACGGGTTGTCATACATAAAAGAATCAGTCTTTTTTAGAGGTGCGGGCCTGGTCTCCGCTCCGACTGAATGATTGATTAAATTAATTAACCCTGTTTCTGCTTGTGCTTAGGATTTTCGCAGATAACCATAACTTTACCGTTTCTCTTGATTACCTTGCACTTTTCGCAGATAGGTTTTACGGAAGCTCTAACTTTCATTGATATTCCTCCTAATCTGTAATTACGCTATTTGTCTCTCCATATAATTCTTCCTCTGGTTAAGTCGTAAGGAGAAAGTTCAACCTTCACCTTATCACCAGGCAGAATTCTTATATAGTTCATTCTTATTTTACCTGAAATGTGTGCAAGCACCTCGAAACCGTTGTCAAGCTGCACTTTAAACATTGCATTCGGCTGGGCATCGACAACTGTTCCCATTACTTCAATGACGTCTTTCTTCGCCATATATAGTCTCCTTCTAATTACAAAGTAAGCAGCTCAGGCTCACCATCTGTGATTACAACAGTATTTTCATAATGTGCGGACAGACCTCCATCTACGGTAACCGCAGTCCAGTCGTCCAACAGAACGTCAACTTCCCAGTCACCTTCGCAGATCATCGGCTCAATCGCCAAAGTCATTCCACGCTGCAGTCGAGGTCCCTTTCCAGGTTTCCCATAGTTAGGAATCTGTGGATCTTCATGCATTTCATGACCAATTCCATGGCCAACGAAATCACGAATAACTCCGAAACCTTCACCTTCTACTACTGACTGGATTGCATGGGATATATCAGAAAGTCTGTAACCTTCCTTCGCATATTTGATGCCTTCGAAGAAAGCGCGCTCAGCAGTCTCAATGAGATGCTTCGCTTCCTCGCTGATATTTCCCACACCAAAGGTTCTAGCTGCATCTGCCATATAACCTTTATGCTCAACCACCAGGTCTACGCTGACGATGTCACCGTCCTGGAGGATTCGTTCCTTTGAAGGGATTCCATGAACCACTTCATCGTTGATGGAAACACAGATACTCGCAGGATAACCGCAGTATCCTTTTTCTGCTGCGATCATACCGTTTTCTTTTACGGTTTTTTCTACAAACCGGTCGATTTCGATTGTAGCTACACCTGGTTTCATGAACTGTTCCAGTTCTCTCAGAATGTAAGCAGTCACTCTACCGGCTTCGCGCATCAATTCAAGTTCCTGTTTCGATTTGATGATGATCATGCTAAACTCCTAAAGCCTTTACAATGTCAGCAAACACGTTGTCAAGTCCAGTTGCACCATCAATGTGTGCAATGTTGCCAGCATTTTCGTAATAGTCGACGAGAGGCTTAGTCTGTGCTTCATAAACATCAATTCTGTTTGTCACAGTTTCGAGATTGTCATCCGCACGCTGAACCAGTTCACTGCCACATCTGTCGCAGATACCTTCTGTCTTAGGAGGAATATTCACAACATGATAGCTTGCACCACATGTTTTGCATACTCTTCTTCCAGTAAGTCTGGTAATCAGCTCATCCTTTTCAACTGCGATGTCTAAAACCTTATCGATCTTTCCATCGTGTGCAGCCATAAATTCATCTAACTTTTCAGCCTGGTAAACAGTTCTTGGAAAACCATCTAATAAGAAACCGTTTTTGCAGTCGTCTTCTAACAGTCTGCTTGTTGCGATTTCGATAACCAGATCGTCTGGAACTAATTCACCACGGTTCATGTACTCCTGAGCCTTCTTGCCCAGTTCAGTACCCTTCTTGATATTTTCTCTAAAAATATCACCTGTAGAAATGTGCGGAATACCGTACTTATCTACAATGTTTACAGCCTGGGTGCCTTTGCCAGCACCCGGAGGCCCTAATAAAATTGCTCTAAGCATTGCTCTCATCTCCCTACTATTTCAGGAACCCCTGATAGTTTCTCATAACCATCTGCTGTTCCAGCTGTCTTACAGTATCCAGTGCTACACCGATTGCAATCAGCAGGGAAGTACCACCGAAATGGATACCGCTTAAGGACGGAACTAAAGCGCCCAGAATTGTTGGTAATGTTGCAACTGCTGCCAGGAATATTGCACCTACAATAGACAGTCTGGACATTACCTTTGCTAAATATTCTTCGGTTGCTTTACCAGGACGCAGGCCAGGAATAAAGCCGCCGTTTGTCTTCATGTTATCAGCTACTTCTGCAGGATTGAATGTCATCGCATTGTAGAAGTAAGTGAAGAAGATAATCAGAACGATGTTCAGAATCCCGTAAATCCAGATTCCTGGGGAACCGGATGGAGATAACCACTTCTGTACCCAAATGGAGAAACCATTTTCAGAAGACAAGAAGTAAGTGATTGTCAGCGGGAACTGTAACAGGGACATTGCGAAGATTACCGGAATAACGCCGGACTGATTTACCTTCATAGGGATGTGAGTGGACTGACCACCGTACATCTTTCTTCCTACGACTCTCTTCGCATACTGTACCGGAATTCTTCTCTGACCTTCCTGAATCAGGATTACTACTACGATGCCTGCCAGAGCAAACAGCGCAAACAGGATCAGAGTTACGATGGACATCTGTCCGTCCTGTACACTTACAAACAGTGTTCTTAATCCGCTTGGGATTCTAGCAACAATACCTGCAAAGATTAACAGGGAAATACCATTTCCGATACCTTTATCATTAATCTGCTCACCTAACCACATCAGGAAAGCAGTACCAGCTGTAAGAACCAGTACAATAACGACGATGGAGAAAGCACTTCTGTCTACAACAGCCTGTCTGAACAGACCAACAGTCAGACCAATAGCCTGAACCAGAGCCAGAACAACAGTCAGATAACGAGTGATCTGAGCCATCTTCTTTCTACCTTCAACGCCTTCCTTTACTAACTTTTCGAAGTAAGGGAAAACTGTCAGCAGCTGGATTACGATAGATGCTGTGATATATGGGGTGATACTCAGTGCAAATATCGTGAAGTTACTGAATGATCCACCAGAGAACATGTCGAATAAATCGAACAGGCCTGCATCGGTAGTAAACATCTGAGCCAGTACGCTTCTATCGATATTTGGAACTGGGATGTTAGAACCGATTCTGAAAACCACCAGCATCAGTAAAGTAAAAATCATTTTACTTCTGATTTCAGCAATTTTCCATGCCTGCGCGACGGTCTTAAACATACCCATTTTACTTCACCTCAGCCTTTCCTCCAGCAGCTTCAATCTTTTCAACAGCAGTCTTAGTGAACTTGTCAGCCACTACTGTTAAGGCAACCTTCAGTTCGCCGTTTCCGAGAACCTTAACGCCATCCTTAACCTGCTTGATCAGGCCAGCTTCTTCTAATACTTCGCGAGTAACTACAGCACCAGCTTCGAATCTGTTTAAGTCTTCTACGTTGATGATTGTGTATTCTGTTGCCCACTTATTATTGAAGCCTCTCTTAGGCAGTCTTCTGTACAGAGGCATCTGACCACCTTCAAAACCCAGACGAACACCGCCACCGGATCTTGAATTCTGACCATTCATACCTCTGCCGGCAGTTGTACCGTTGCCGGAACCGGTACCGCGGCCTTTTCTCTTAGGAGCCTTAGTAGCACCTACAACCGCTCTTAATTCATGAATCTTCATTATTGAGCACCTCCTACAGTTCTTCTACAGTAACCAGATGAGAAACCTTAGTTACAGCGCCGCGAGTCTGCGGAGTGTCTGCCAGCTCTACAGAGTGGTGCATCTTTCTGAGTCCTAACGCTTCTACAACCTTCTTCTGCTTAGGGGAAGCGCCAATAGTGCTCTTTGTTAAAGTGATCTTAATCATTTTTGCCATTTTGCGTTTCCTCCTATCCTAAAATTTCTTCCTTAGTCTTGCCTCTCAGCTGAGCTACCTTTTCTATAGTCATCATGTTCTTCAGACCTTCGATTGTAGCATAAGCCATGTTGCCAGTATTGTTGGAGCCAATGGACTTAGCTCTAACGTCCTTGATACCTGCAGCTTCCAGTACTGTACGTACGGAGGAACCTGCGATAACGCCGGTACCCTGTGCAGCAGGCATGATCAGAACTCTACCAGCTCCGAAAACACCCAGATTCTTATGAGGCACTGTAGTTCCTACTGTAGGAACATATATTAAATTCTTCTTAGCATCTTCTTCTGCTTTTCTTACAGCTTCAGGAATTTCCTGAGCCTTACCCAGACCAACGCCAACATAGCCGTTGCCATCACCTACTACTACAGTAACGGAGAAACGCATGTTTCTACCGCCCTTAACGGTCTTTGCAACTCTTCTGATGCTTACGATGGTTGACTTTAAGTCCAGCTTAGATGCATCAACGATATTACGCATTCCTTATTTCCTCCTGTTAGAATTTTAAACCGCCTTCGCGTGCACCTTCTGCTAATTCAGCAACTCTACCGTGGTATAAGAAACCGCCTCTGTCGAAGCAAACTTCTTCAATACCCTTTGCCAGAGCTCTCTTAGCCAGTGCAGCGCCGACCTTCTTTGCTGCTTCCTTATTTCCGCCGTTTTCCAGCTCAGCCTTCAGTTCCTTATCCAGGGAAGAAGCTGCTGCCAGAGTGATGCCGTTAACGTCATCAATGATCTGTGCGGAGATGTTCTTGTTGGATCTGTATACGCAAAGTCTTGGTCTTTCAGGAGTTCCATTCAGGTTTTTTCTTACTCTGTCGTGTCTCTTAACACGTCTGTCATTTCTGCTTACTTTTGCCATTTTCACTTCACTCCTTTCTGTTATTTACCAGTCTTTCCTTCTTTTCTGCGGATTACTTCATCAACGTACTTGATACCCTTGCCCTTATAAGGTTCAGGCTTTCTCCATGCTCTGATATTAGCTGCATAGTTACCTACTAAAGCCTTATCAGCACCCTTTACGATGACTTCGGTTGCACTAGGAACTTCTGTTGTAATTCCTTCTGGGTCAACCATTTCTACAGGGTGGGAATAACCCAGGTTCATAACCAGAGTATTGCCCTTCTTTTCAGCCTTGTAACCAACGCCGATCAGCTGCATCTTCTTTTCGAAGCCCTGAGTAACACCAATAATCATGTTGTTAATTAATGTTCTAGCAAGACCGTGCTGAGATCTGTCTTCTCTGTTGTCAGAAGGTCTAGTAACAACTACTTCGCCTTCCTTAACTTCTACAGTCAGGTTCTTGCTGATTTCCTGTTCTAACTGTCCCTTTGGACCCTTAACTGTTACAACGTTACCGTTTACGATAACTTCTACGCCAGCAGGAACAACGACAGGCTTTCTACCAATTCTAGACATTCTTTGTTCCTCCTACTACCATACATAACAGATAACTTCGCCGCCAACGCCCAGCTTTCTAGCTTCCTTGTCGCTTACTACACCGTGAGAGGTGGAGATGATTGCGATACCCAGTCCGCCCAGAACTCTTGGAACGTCATCAGCCTTAGCATAAACCTTCAGGCCTGGCTTGGAAATCTTCTTGATTCCAGTAATAACTCTTTCTTTATGTGCACCGTACTTCATAGTAACCTTGATAGTACCCTGCTTATTATCTTCAATTACTTCGTAATCAGCAATGAAACCTTCAGCCTTTAAGATTTCTGCAATCGCCTTCTTCATCTTGGATGCAGGAATCTCAACAGTTTCGTGGCCTACAGTGTTTGCATTTCTGATTCTAGTCAGCATATCCGCTATAGGATCTGTCATTGTCATTACAGTGTAACTCCTTTCACAAAACTTACCAGCTTGCTTTTCTTACGCCAGGAATTTCTCCTTTGTAAGCAAGCTCTCTAAAACAGATACGGCAGATACCATACTTTCTTAATACAGAGTGCGGTCTTCCGCAAAGTCTGCATCTGGTATATGCACGTGTGGAATACTTAGGTTTTCTAGCCTGTTTAACTTTGAGAGATGTCTTTGCCATAATTCCCTCCTATTACTTTTCGAACGGCATGCCTAACAGTTCGAGCAGAGCAGCTGCTTCTTCGTCGGTCTTAGCCGTTGTAGTGAATACGATGTTCATACCCTTGATTACATCAACCTGATCGTAGTTGATTTCAGGGAAGATTAACTGTTCCTTGATACCCATGGAGTAGTTACCTCTACCATCAAAGGAATTTCTGCTTACGCCCTTAAAGTCTCTAACTCTTGGAAGAGAGATATTAAAGAACTTGTCAGCAAACACATACATGTTGTCGCCTCTCAGAGTTACCTTAGCACCTACAGGCATGCCCTGTCTAACCTTGAAGTTAGCGATGGACTTCTTAGCCTTAGTGGTAACAGGCTTCTGACCAGTGATCATAGCCAGTTCTGCTACAGCGGATTCCATGATCTTAGCATTGTCCTTAGCTTCACCCAGACCCATGTTGATAGTGATCTTAGTCAGCTTAGGAACTTCCATAACATTTTTATATCCAAACTTTTCTTTTAAAGCGTTAAATACTTCATTATTATAAGTTTCTCTTAATCTTGCTGTCAAAATCGTCTCCTCCTTTCTTAGTCGATTACAGCACCGGTCTTACGGTTAACTCTAACCTTCTTACCATCCTTAATCTGGTAACCAACCTTAACTGCTGCCTTTGCCTTTGTATCGTACAGCATTACGTTGGACGCATCGATAGGTCCTTCGATATGCTTGATTTCAGCACTAGCATTTCTAGTAGCCTTAGCGTGCTTAGTCTGAACGTTTACGCCCTGAACAACTACTTTGTTTTCAGCAGGCATAGCCTTCAGAACCTTGCCGGTCTTGCCTTTATCCTTACCAGTGATTACTACCACTGTGTCATCTTTCTTAATACGCATCAGTGATTGCCTCCTATAATACTTCCGGTGCTAAGGACACGATCTTCATGAAGCCCTTGTCTCTCAGCTCTCTTGCAACCGGTCCGAAAATACGAGTTCCAACCGGGTTCTTGTCTTCTTTATCCTTAATGATAACTGCTGCGTTCTGGTCAAACTTTACATAGCTGCCGTCAGCTCTTCTGGCACCATGCTTAGTTCTAACTACTACAGCCTTAACAACGTCGCCCTTCTTAACAACACCGCCTGGTGTTGCTTCCTTTACTGCGCAAACGATTACGTCTCCAATATTCGCATACTGACGGGAAGTACCGCCCAGGATACGGATGCAGAGCAGTTCCTTTGCACCGGAGTTATCGGCAACTCTTAATCTAGTTTCAGTCTGAATCATGATCTAGTGCCTCCTTTATTTAACCTTCTCAACAATGTTCACAACTCTCCATCTCTTATCCTTGGACAGAGGTCTTGTTTCCATAATTCTTACCTTATCGCCAATCTGGCATTCGTTATTTTCATCGTGAGCCTTAACCTTCTTAGTGTTCTTTACAGCCTTGCCATAAAGGGAATGTCTTACGAAGTCTTCAATGGCTACAACAACGGTCTTATCCATCTTGTCGGATACTACGATGCCGACCTTAGTCTTTCTTCTATTTCTTTCAACTGTCATATTACATCCTCCTTTCTATTAAGCCTTAGCCAGCTCTTTTTCTCTGATGATGGTCTTAACTCTTGCGATATCTCTCTTTAATTCGCGCATCTTAACCGGATTTTCCAGCTGACCGGTAACATGCTGGAATCTTAAGTTGAATAATTCCTTCTTCATCTTACCGAGTTCAGTATTTAATTCAACTTCAGTCATTTCTCTCATTTTCTTTAATTCCATTATGCTTCACCACCCTTTACTTCCTGGCCTTTGATGGCAAACTTGCACTTTACAGGCAGCTTGTGGGAGGCAAGTCTCATGGCTTCTCTTGCCTTTTCTTCAGATACACCTTCGATTTCGAACATTACTCTGCCCGGCTTAACTACTGCTACCCAGTATTCAGGAGCACCTTTACCGGAACCCATTCGTACTTCAGCAGGCTTCTTAGTTACTGACTTGTGTGGGAAAATCTTGATATATACTTTACCACCTCTCTTGAT
>CAZLJV010000074.1:0-7918 GCA_964559965.1 uncultured Oscillospiraceae bacterium
GGAAGGTCCGGTCTTAGGCGTAGGCGGAAAGCTCTTCAGCATCGCAGGTCCTGTGCTTGTATGGGGGATTACATCATCGGCTTTAGTAGGGATAATCTACTGGATTATATATTCGATAAGGTAAGGGGTAAAAGTATGGCAAATAAAAAAGTGGGGCGTCAAAGCATGATTTTTCCGTCTGGTGCGTGGGTCTGCGGCCGTGGCTCTGTGGTAGGAACTAAGGAGGGGGAAGGTCCTCTTGGAAAGTGCTTCGATTTAGTTCTTTCTGATGATATGTATGGTGAAAAGTCGTGGGAAAAGGCTGAAAGTAAAATGCTCAAGGAGGCTATGCTCCGTGCGGTGAAGCGTGGCGGTTTGGAAAAAGATGGTGTAGATGTGATGCTGAGCGGTGATCTTCTCAATCAGCTTATGTCTTCTTCGTTTATGGCTCGTGATTTACACATTCCGTTTTTAGGACTTTATGGTGCGTGTTCGACTATGACGGAGTCATTAGTATTAGGGTCTATTTTAGTGGACGGAGGTTTCGCACAAAATATCTTAGCTGGGGCTTCTTCTCATTTCTGTACTGCGGAGAGGCAGTTCCGCTTGCCTGTGGAGCATGGGAATCAGAGACCGCCGTCATCACAGTGGACGGCGACGGCGGCAGGGGCTGTGCTTGTGTCGTGCCGCCCGAAAGGCGGCACGGGAGCTGTCCGCATTACGGCGGCAACGATTGGAAAGGTCATAGATGCGGGCATTAAAGATGCTAATCAGATGGGTGCGGCTATGGCTCCGGCTGCTGTGGACACCTTGCTGAATCATTTCGAGGATACTGGCCGCAGCTTATCGTATTATGATTTGGTTCTGACGGGTGATTTAGGTTTCATAGGGCGTGATATTGTACGTGACTTATTGAAAGATGCTGGTCTGCCTGTGAAGAGGATTAGAGAGCGTTATGATGATTGCGGTACTATGATTTTTAATAAGGAGCAAGATGTGCATAGTGGAGGCAGCGGCTGCGGCTGTTCGGCATCGGTGCTGACCGGTCATGTTTTGCAGGAAATGGAGCAGGGACGATTGAAAAAGGTGCTTCTCATGTCGACGGGTGCCATGCTTTCGACGATTTCTCCATTTCAGGGGGAGAGCATTCCGGGGATTGCGCATGCGGTTGCGTTGGAGGTAGAGTGATGGATTTATCTGTACTAACTGGTTATGTAAGTGGTTATGTGTGGGCATTTTTGGTTGGCGGTGCGATTTGCCTCGTGGGGCAGATTCTTTTAGATGCAACAAAGCTGACGGCACCGAGAATCTTAGTGATTTTCGTTACGGCGGGTGTGGTCTTGGAGGCGTTAGGCTTGTATGAGCCACTTGTTCAGCTGGCTGGAAACGGTGCGACTACGCCTCTTCCAGGGTTCGGATACAACTTGGCAAAAGGTGCGATTGAAGGGGCTAAGGAGGGCTTTTTAGGTGCTGTAACTGGACCTCTAAAGTCTACCGCTGCTGGGATTACAGTAGCGGTGGGTTTCGGATATGTGATTTCGCTGATTTTTACGCCGAAATCGCCGAAGTGCTAATAAGTGTCAGATGGAAAAGTTTGTATTGAAAAGTTTGACAGATAAGTGTAATATAGGGGTAGACAGGGGGTAATAGATTATGGAAAGAATCGTTCTTTATATATTAGCTATAGCCAATATTTCTGTTGGATTTATGATAAGGTATCGAAGCACTCAAAGGTTCGGCTTCGATACCTATCGCAGCTTTTTAGAGCGGATTGAGCGGTCAGCGCTGCCGTCAGGCAGCGGCCGCCGCAGCAGTTAGGCGGCGGTTAAGATCTGCGGATGTTTCCGTTTAACTTGTCTAAAAACGCAACCCATTTTATGTTTACTCGAGGGTCAGGTTGAAGTCTGAAATTGTACATCACCTTGTTGTGATAGATGTCGAAATGGCTGCCTACTGATGCCGGGAAGGCCTTGACGCTTCCTGTGCTTTCACTGAATTCCAAAGGCTCACCGAACACCGTTCCTGTGAAGGTGATGTTGTCTTTATCCATTCTGATTGTGCCCTGACCTGCATTTTTGTCTTTGTTTCCATTTTCGTCAGCGGACATGACGATGGCTTGGCTCTCCAGTGGCTTGTCTAAATCAATCTGATCCTGCTGCCACAGATACCACTCGTTTATAGAGGAGAAGGCTCCGCCGTGAAGCATATATTTCTCGTCGAGTCGCACTTCAGTTCCGCAAGCACGGCAGCGAAGTATGTCTTTTTCGCTCTCCATCTGAAATTCAGCCTGGCAGTGTGGACAATGGTAAAGAATGCAATCAAGGCCTGCCGCAGGGGATTTTGCTCGGTAGGAAACGTTCGCCATCATGCCTCGTGCAACCTCGTCTTCATCGTGAAGCATTGCACATTCCAAAGCCTCCTGTATCTCGGCCACAGTCATTTCTCCAATCTCAGATGGGCTGAGCAGGTGAGCTGTCTCGACCTTGATTTTACCGGGGCGCAGGCCGCATTTTCCCCACTTAGGCAGGGTTAGATATGCGCCGTTTCCGGTCACCGTGTATACATCGATTCCCAGCTTTTTAACTAACTCCGCAGTACCGTCTGTCAGATTCACAGAATGGCCGAAGCAGGTCAGGCGTCCTTCCGGAAAGAGGACAATCTGGTGTCCCTGCTCTTTTCCCCGCAAAATCTGCATCATGGCGCGTATGTCTGCGCAGTACATTTTCTTCGGTATTACTGCCATTTTTGTCAAAAACCATCTTATCAAAGGTCTAGCCATGAAGTGCTGGCTTGCGACGAAGTTAGGGCGCAATGGTGCCAGTGCCATAGCTACTAATATGAAGTCTAAGTTTGAAATATGCGGGCAGAGAAACAGTGCTGGCCCTTTTAGATTTTTGATTGCGGATTTGTCTATGTGTACGCCTAATCGAATTTTGAAATATAGGCCGGCGATATAGACTAATGGATAATATAGGAAGGGATTAGGCTTCCCGATTGAATTTTTCTTTCTTTTGTTATCTTTTTTATTATCTTTTTCTTTGTTCATAAGGCACCCCCATAATTAAGCCTATTATATCAAATCCTGCGTGCATAGTCAAAAGTTTGCGAAGTGGAGATTTTGGCTGGAGGTTGGGCGCAAAAGGTGATATAATAATAAGAGCTATTGATAAATACGAGGTGATGTTGAAATGAATAGTAAATCAGATGTAAAAAAGTTAATTGGTGTTGTTTCTGGGAAAGGTGGCGTAGGTAAGTCTTCAGTGACTTCCATGCTGGCGGTTGCGACGCAGCGTCTGGGTTATCAGACAGCAATCTTAGATGCGGATATTACAGGGCCGTCTATTCCTACAGCTTTCGGACTGAAGCAGACGGCTGAGGGCAGTGAAGAGGGGATTTTCCCTGTTGTAACTAAGACAGGAATCAAGACTATTTCTGTGAATAACCTGCTGGAAGATCCTACGGATCCGGTTGTGTGGAGAGGTCCTGTGCTGGGCGGCGTAATTGAGCAGTTTTGGAATGATGTTATCTGGGGTGATGTAGATGTGATGTATGTAGACATGCCTCCTGGAACTGCTGATGTAGCATTGACTGTGTTCCAGTCCTTGCCGCTTGATGGTCTGGTAATTGTTACTTCTCCGCAGGAACTGGTAAGTCAGATTGTGGAAAAGGCTGTTAAGATGGCTAACATGATGAATGTTCCAATCGTAGGTCTGGTGGAAAATATGTCATATTTCCAGTGTCCGGACTGCGGTAAGCAGCACAAGATTTTCGGCGAAAGCCATGTGGAAGAGGTAGCTTTCCGCTATGGAATTTCAGCGGTGGCTAAACTTCCTATCAATCCTAAGATTGCGGGTGCTTGCGACCGTGGCATGATTGAGCTTTTCGAAGGAAACTGGTTGGATACAATGGTAGATGTTTGTCTGGCTGCCAACAATCCAAACAAGCGTGACGGTATGCCTGAAACTCCGGAAGGCTGCAGTGGAAGCTGCGACAGCTGCGGTGTAGACGGCTGCGGAAGCAGAAAATAAAGCGGCCGCGCCCGATGCTGGCCGCTGCCGAAAAAATAACGCCGCACTGATGGCTTGATGCCAATAGTGCGGCGTTTTAATTTGCCGTATGTTATTTAGCGGTAATCCTTGTTACTTCACAAAACCCATGTAATATCCGTCTTCTTTTTCTACCATGTAAATCTTCGACTGGCTAATCATGTGGTTGGAAACTTTCTCCCATTCGTCCACGAACAAAGGCCCTTCGAATCCGACTCCATCAATATAGCCAACATAAACGCCTGCAACGCCGCCATCGTTGAGCCACACATTCTTTGCTGCAGCCTTAACCGCATCGGAAATACCATCCAAAGATGACAAATCCTGCACCCACTGCCAGCCGTTTAATTCATCACTCAGACCAGCAGGGAAGAAAGTTCTCGCCTCGTCTGCCTGACTCGTATAATTCATCATCAAATCCATAACGAGCGCATTACCGATATCATTGGTATCCATCCCCTCGGCATCTTCTCTGCTCAAAAATGGCTCGAAAGATGTTTCCTCCAGCGTCTTGATTGCAGTCGTATCGGTATCTGCACTGCTCTCCAAAACATCTGCCTGCTGGCTTCCTTCGTTTGTCCAGCTTCCGTCTTCGTTCTGCTTCATCTGGAATTTCTGTGCCAGCTTGAGTGTGAGATAATCTGGATTTTCATTGCAGCCGAAAGTGCATCTATATGTTCCATCGACTTCGTAAATTGCATTACCATCGTCATCAGTAGTTTCGCTGGTGTAGATGAACTCGCCCATTTCGTAGGACTCTACATACAGGCTGTATGGTTTTTCTTCTAATCTCTGCTGCATGAAATCTTCAGCAGCTTTTTCTGCCTCAGCATAGATTCCCTGAGCTTGGCTGCCACCGATGTTGTCGCCATCGTCACTGCCACTGCCGTCGCAGCCCGAAGCAAACATTGCCAAGGCAAAACACATGACAAGCACTAACATACATCTTAAACATTTGCTTAATCTTCTGCTCATAGCACACCTCCAAACATTGGATTTAGATACACATCAATATATTGATAATAATATATCATACAGGGGGGGTGCTGTCAATAGCGGAAACAGCTCCGCATAGTGCAAAATCCTAGATATAATCGTTCTTTTTCAAATACTCGTTGATGGAATCACGGGTGTTCATGATTGCCCAAGCAGGTTTTTTGGAATAGTAGCCGTGGTTCACAGCATATCCACCGTAGATGTAGCCGCAAAGTGCCATGGTATATGTTCCGTAGCTTTTCTTCAGGCTGCGAAGGTGGCGAGATGCTACATCTATACTTACGTTTGCTTTGTAAAGGCTGGAAGGTTTGTAACCGTACTTTCTCGCAAGGCCATCGCTTGTCTGCATCATGCCTTTGTAGCCGTATGGGCTTGTGACTTTGGCACGGAAACCGCTCTCACGCTGAGCCAGAGCCATCAGTACAGTTGGATCTAAGTTGTACTTATCACCAGCATCAATAAAAATCTGTGCCAAGGTGCGGGACCAGTCTTTGCTCAGGTTTGGATTGACCCTTCTGATGTAGGCAGCCAGACCGTTGCGATACTTGCGCTCAGCCTGACGCTTTGCCTTCTCCTTGGCGGATTCTTTATCAGACTTCTTGTCCGCATCGTTGTCCTTGTCCGCATCATCGGAGTCTTCGTCGTCCGTATCTTCGCCTGCGTTATCAGCATCGAAGTTTGCATCATCGCTGTCCTCTGCATTGCCGACAGAGCTGGAGATGTCAGATTTTGAGGAGTTCGCATCGAAACCTGCATCGCTCTCTGTTTCAGCGGCAAAACCTACGGTCGCACTGCACAAAAACAGAATAAGTGAAACTGCGAAAACCAGTGTCGCAGCAGCTAATTTTCTATACATATGAATTTCTCCTTTTTATTCGCATTTATACGCTTTAGTATGTGAAAGGAATCACATATTCATACATTATAAACGATAATCGGCATTTTGTCCAGTTTTACATGAATAATGGCGATTTTTGCAAGATTTCACATAAAGCACACACATAAATTTTCGTTTTATCTTAGAATAAAGAGAAGACTTAAAAACATAAAAAAGCGAAAAGGGGAGAAAAATATGTTCGGGTATGTTATGATAAACAAACCGGAGTTGAAGATAAAGGAGTTCGATTCTTACCGTAGCTACTACTGCGGCCTTTGCGAAGCATTGAAGAAGCGCCATGGGATGTTGGGACGGTCCATGCTGACATACGACATGACATTTTTAGTTATGCTGCTCAGCGACTTGTACGAGGTGCCAGACGACCAGCGCTGTTGCCGCTGCATGATGCATCCTGTTGCAAAGCACTGCGAAAGATACAATTCGATTAGCGAATATGCTGCGGATATGACGATTTTGCTGAGCTACCACAAGTGCGTGGACGACTGGAATGATGAGAAGCGTTTGTCACGTTGGTTCCTCGCAAAACTTTTGCGCCCGAAGGTTAAGCGTGTGTCGGAGCTTTATCCGGAGACAGCGGCTTTCGTGGAGAAAAAGTTGAATCAGCTGACTTTGCTGGAGCAGGCCAAGGATACGCCGATTGATAGGGTGGCGAAGGTTTTCGGTGAGATTATGGGGCAGATTTTTTCTTATCGGGACGATTTTTGGAAAGATGACTTATATAATGTAGGTTTGTATTTGGGAAAATTTATCTACTTGTTAGATGCCTACGAGGATATAGAGAAGGATTTGAAGACGGGGGATTACAATCCGTTTTGCCAGATTTACAAGGAGCCTGATTTCGAGGAAAGGGTGCTGCAGCTGATGATGCTGATGATGGGGGAATGCACCGATGCCTTCGAGAGATTGCCGCTGGTGGAGCACGCTGAGATTTTGAGAAATATCTTGTACTCGGGCGTGTGGGTGCGCTATGGTCAGGTAAAGGCGAAGCGTTTGCAAGATGATGATGAAAAGTCGAAAACGAAGGATAGAACGAAGGAGAATGACGAGGAATGAATCCCTATGAGATATTAGGCGTATCCTATGACGCCACGGAGGATGAAATAAAAAAAGCGTATAGGCAGCTGAGCCGTAAGTATCATCCTGATGCGAATGTAAACAATCCTAATAAGGACGAGCTGGAGGAGAAGTTTAAGGAGGTTCAGCAGGCATACCGTACAATCATGGATCAGAAGCAGGGAAAGAATCAAAATGCTGCAGAAGATTTTTGGGGGTTCGGTGGCTACGGTGGAAATCAGGCTGGCAGCGCTGGATATGGCGGAAGCTACGGTGGCGGCCATGCGGAAACTCAGGACGACCAGTACATGCGCTCGGCACTTAACTATATTCAGAGCGGATATTACCGTGAAGGTCTGAATGTGCTTGAACAAGTCAAAGAGCGTCGAGGCCAGTGGTATTATTACAGTGCTTTCGCCAACTATCACCTGGGCAATAACGGAATTGCGTTGGAACATGCTAAGACTGCTTGTTCCTTCGAGCCGAATAATTATAACTATGCTATGCTGCTGAACCAGCTTCAGGGCGGCGGCCGCAGATACCAGCAAAGAAGCGCAAATTACGGCGGAAATCCGTCTTCGGGCATGAGCAACCACTGCCTGCAGATGTGCGGATACTTCATGCTTTGCAACCTGTGCTGCGGCGGAGGCGGCTACTACATGATGCCGCTGGTGCTGTGCTGCTAGAGTTGTGCTGGTGAGTGTTTATTTGCTAGGTTAGCTTATTAAGCTCCTAAAAATATCTAGCGTAATTGCTCGGTAAGCTCTTGAAAAAGTAAAATTAAAGTGGTATATTTATAATATATTGCAGCAATGTGCTACATGATTAGGAATACTGAAACGAAGATGTTTTCGTATTTTTAATTGTATTTAAGCTATTTTACTTTACATAGAAAGGATTTCCAGTGATGGATCAGGAGAAGAAGGAAAATACGAATACACAAGAA
>CAZLJV010000075.1:0-7808 GCA_964559965.1 uncultured Oscillospiraceae bacterium
AGGTATAACTATTCCGAAAATCGTGATTTTAGGAATAGTTTTCTCAGCTAAAAATAAGCCCTTTTCAATGCGATTTCGGGCTTATTTAGTCATAATTAATAATTAAATAATCAAATATGATTCTAATATTTAGATTGATGTTTCGTTCTTTTTTTCAAAAGCAAGGCGATCTAAATAGCTCTGAAGAATTAACACAGCAGCTTGTTTATCTACAACTTTTTTTCTTTCAAAGCGGTCCATATTTGCTTCAAGCAGAACACGTTCGGCCATTACTGTAGTAAGTCTTTCATCTTGCCACACGACCTCAATTCCTTTCATTCCAGTGCTGCGCATCTTGTTTTCCAGCATTGTACGGAACTCATACATTTTTTCTGTTTGAATGCTATCTGTACCGTCTAATTTCTTATTCAAGCCGATTACGATAGTATCGCAGTCATATTCCTTGACCATATCTAAAATCTTGCCTGTATCCTTGCGTATTCCTACACGCTCCAGTGTCATAACGCCTTGAGCTGTAATTCCAAGTGGATCAGATACAGCAATGCCGACAGTCTTATCGCCTACATCTAAGCCAATCTTTCTCTTCATTTGCGTCCTCCATTTTAATCTTATTATTTCAATCCTATTTTATCAATCTTAGAAAAAACGGACCTGTAAATAATGCAGGTCCGTTATAATCATATATTCGTTCTTGCTTGCAGAAATTATTTCTTCAGATAATACTTCAACAGTTCTTCAAGCAGATCATCTCGATCGATGCTCTTCATTAAAGTACGAGCATTGTTATAGCTGGTAATGTAGGACGGGTCTCCTGAAATAATATAACCAACCAACTGGTCAATCGGATTGTAGTCCTTATCCTCTAATGCCTTATAAACTGTTTCGATTATCTCTCGATTAGTCTTCTGCAGTTTCGTCGAATCAAACATAATGGTTGCTCTATCCATCTCTATACCCTTTCCTCCTTAATGCTAACTGCTATTAATAATTGTATTATACTATCTTTTCCAGTTACATGCAAGCCTTTTCGTTAGAAGCACTACAGCAGACTTTCTGCTACTGCGAATGCATCTGGAATCTTAGAAGCATCCTTTGCGCCAGCCTGAGCCATATCAGCTTTTCCGCCGCCGCCACCACCGCATGCAGCCGCAATCTGCTTAATCATATTACCAGCATGGTATCCCCTGTCTAAGAGGTCGTCTGTCAGAGAAACCATAAATGTCACCTTAGGACCGTTTACGGTAGCAAATACCATAGCGATTCCCTTGTGTGCCTTCTTAATATCATCGGATAATCCACGCAGATCATTGATATTATAATCTTCAAACTTAGCGGTAACCAGCTTTACGCCGTTGATTTCCTTAGCATCAGAAATCATCTTATCAACTTCACCGCCCATTGCAGCCTTCTTAAGTTCTTCCAGTTCCTTCTTGAGAGCCTTAACTTCTTCAGCTAATGCTCTTGCCTTATCAGCAACCGCAGCCTTATTAGCCTTCAGTGCGTCTGCAACTTCGCCGATTACAGCCTCAGCCTCATTAGCCTTCTGCAGTACATTAGTACCAGTTGTAGCTTCAATTCTGCGTACACCGGAAGCTACGCCGCCTTCAGAAAGAATCTTAAATGCGCCGATTTCACCTGTGTTTGCAACATGAGTACCGCCGCAAAGTTCTACAGACCAGTCACCTGCATTAACAACGCGAACTGTGCTGCCATACTTTTCGCCAAACAGTGCCATTGCACCAGCCTGCTGAGCTTCTTCCATGGACATTTCAGAAGTCTTAACAACGAAGAATTCGTTAATAGCATTGTTAACTAATGTTTCAACTTCAGCTAACTGTTCCTTAGTTACAGCTTCAAAATGTGAGAAGTCGAAACGAAGAACATTTTCATTAACGCTGGAACCAGCCTGCTGTACATGAGTACCTACAATCTGACGGAGCGCCTTCTGGAGTAAGTGTGTAGCAGTATGGTTTCTGGCAATCTTATGACGCTTAATATGATCCACACAGCCAGTAACTTCATCATCCACAGCGAAAGTTCCTGTAACCACTTCACCATTGTGATAGAAAATACCGTCTTTCTTCTCAACAGAATCTATACGAACAGTGTTTTCACCAGTAAATACGAAACCAGTATCTGCAGCCTGTCCACCACCTTCTGCATAGAAAGGAGTGCGATCTAAGATAAGCTGTACTTTTTCACCCTGGCAAACCGAATCAGTCAGACCGTTACCAGAGATGAGCGCAAGGATTTTGCTGGTAGACTGTAATTCATCATATCCTGTAAATACAGTTTTTTCAACATTTAAGTCGAACTCTGCGTCCTTCCACGCTTCGTCTTCGCCGACCTTTCGTCCTGCACGAGCCATATCCTTCTGCTTCTGCATATTTGCAGCGAAACCTTCAGTATCTGCAGTAAATCCGTTTTCAGCCAGAATTTCTTCTGTAAGCTCCAGTGGGAAGCCATAAGTGTCATACAGCTTAAATGTCTTTTCACCATCTAATACTGTATTTCCTGTAGCTTTAAGCTCGTCCATATATTCCTTAATAATTGCTTCACCCTTATCAATGGTCTTAGCAAAATTTTCTTCTTCTACAGAAATTGTTCTCTGAATGAATTCCTTCTTTTCTACCAGTTCAGGGTAAGCATCACCAGAAACTTCGATAACACGGTTTGACAGTTCTACTAAGAACTTGCCTTCGATGCCTAAGTTTTTGCCATGTCTTGCTGCTCTGCGGATTAATCTTCTCAGAACATAGCCACGTCCTTCGTTGGAAGGCATAATGCCATCGCCAATCATGAAGACCATTGAACGCAGATGGTCTGTGATAATACGAATAGAAACATCGGTAGGAGCCTTTCCGTCCTTGTATTCTACTCCGGATTTTTCTACAACACCGTCTAAAATGTGTCGAATTGTGTCGATATCGAAAATGGAATCCACGCCCTGCATGATGCAAGCAAGTCTTTCCAGACCCATACCAGTATCGATATTAGGATGTTCCAGATCGCTATAGGAACCGTCTTCTTCCTTAGAATACTGAGTAAATACATGGTTCCAGAATTCCAGATAACGGTCGCAGTCACAACCTGGCTTGCAATCTGGCTTACCACAGCCATATTCCGGACCACGGTCGAAATGGATTTCAGAACATGGACCACATGGACCCAGACCGATTTCCCAGAAGTTATCATCTTTACCCAGACGAACGATGTGTTCTTCTGGCATTCCAAGTTTCTTCCAAATTTCTACTGCCTGATCGTCATCTTCGTAAACAGTAGCCCAAATTTTATCCATAGGCATCTTCAGCCAGTCACGGATGAATTCCAGTCCCCACTCTAATGACTGTTCCTTGAAATAATCACCGAATGAGAAACTGCCCAGCATTTCAAAGAAAGTGCCGTGTCTAGTT
This sequence comes from uncultured Oscillospiraceae bacterium, assembly GCA_964559965.1. Taxonomy (GTDB): domain Bacteria; phylum Bacillota; class Clostridia; order Peptostreptococcales; family Anaerovoracaceae; genus RGIG7179. The sequence goes on from CAZLJV010000075.1 coordinate 3,414, forward strand.
GTAATACCTACGTTATCAATATCACCGGTACGGATGCACTTCTGACAAGTTGTCATTCTCTTAGCTGGCGGTGTTTCTACACCAGCAAAATAGTTCTTCAGTGGTGCCATACCAGAGTTGATAATCAGCAAGCTCTTATCATTCTGCGGAATCAATGAAGCGCTCTTACCTGCATAGTGTCCTTTGCTCACATAGAAATCGCGGAATAATTGTCTAATTTCGTTCAAACCAAGTTTTTCCATATGTAAATTTCCTCCTGAAAATTGAGTTCATTTTAACATTATCCAATTTAATATTTTATCATATTCAACACAAAAAGTCCATGGTTTCCCACGGACTTTTCGATTTCAGACTAAATCTGATCCTTGATATTTTGAGCCATTTGCGCCACTTCATTGCTGACATTACGCATATCCCGTTTAAGCTCTCTTTTCGCAGACGGTTTCATAGTCGCATAGGCCACCATAACTGCTGCAGCCCCTGCTGCGCCTGCAAGCATCATCCCCGTGGTTTCTTGTTTCATCTCATCACTCCCCTTCAGGAGTTATTATTAGACAACCAGCTGAGAATTATGCAGCCACATTCTGGCGTTTTGATTTAGTAAATACACAGTACAGAACAAATGCCAGAAGTGCAACTGGAATACACATCCAAACTACGATGCTTTCCATTGGATGATAAGTATAGAACCAGTCATAATATCCTTTCAGATAAATTACAGTAATCAATGTCGGAATTACAAACTGCATATAGTAACGCAGACATTTAGGAAGTTTGAATCCAACGCCTGTATTTGCTTCGTCAGTAAACTTATCCCCAGCCCCATCCATTTTTACATGTACAGAACAGTGCATATCCCATGCTTCCCAGTGGCAGAAGATTGTTAGATACGATGAAGTCTTCTAAATCCATAATGCCTGTGCCTGCACCTAAAGGCTGAATATTAGACCAGATGGTGAATCCGAAAATACAAGGAAGGCTAAGCAGGAATAAGAGAATACCGACTACAGCTACGCTCTTATTTCTTGACCAACCGAACAGATCCACATTGATTGCTACCAGATTTTCCACAACTGCAATTACTGTAGTCATAGCAGCGAAAGTCAGGAACAGGAAGAAGAATCCTCCTACAATCTGGCCGCCTGCCATCTGTGCGAAAATATTAGGCAGTGTAACGAATACCAGACCAGAACCAGCTCCCGGTTCAATTCCGAATGCAAAGCAAGCTGGAATGATTATAAGACCTGAAGTTAATGCTACGAATGTATCTAAGATTGTGATATTCACAGCTTCGCCCATTAAAGATCTTGATTTATCCAGATAGCTTCCGAAAATTACCATGGCACCGATACCGATTGATAAAGTAAAGAATGCCTGGCTCATAGCAGCATAAAGCACATTGCCTATGCCAACTTCCTGGATTTTGCTAAAATCAGGTACAAGGTAGAACTTGATGCCTTCTACAGCACCTGGCAGGAACACTGAACGAACTGCTAACACTACCATGATCGCAAGCAGCGCTGCCATCATAAACTTGCTGGCTTTTTCAACACCCTTCTGGAATCCCAGAGCACAAACGAGAACGCTTATGCCGCAAACTACCACGCACCCAATCAGTAAACCTGGAAGATTGGAAACTGTAGCGCCAAACAATGCTGCTGATTCATCTGTAGTGATTCCGTTAAAATCACCTGTGAATCCCTTTATTGTATACTGAATCAGCCAGCCTGCTACTGATGTGTAGAACATGAGTAGCAGATAGCAACCAGCAATACCGATTACCTTATGAGTATGCCAAAATGTTCCCTTTGGCTGTAAATCATCGAAGCACTTAGCTACTGACTGCTTGCTGGCACGACCTACTGCAAATTCGCAAGTCATTACCGGAATACCCATAATGAGCAGGAATACTAAATAGATGAGGATAAATGTAGCTCCCCCATTTGCCCCACACAGATATGGGAACTTCCACACGTTGCCGAGGCCTATAGCACAGCCTGCTGAAACTAAAATGAATCCAAGTCTGGATCCGAACTTTTCTCTTTCCATAATATAAACTCCTATAAAATGATAGCGGTTTGTCTTTTTGTATATTTGTACTGTAAGACAAATCCTCTTTCATTATATAGAAAGCTTGTATAAAATTCAACGGCTGTATGTTATCGAAATAATGAAAAGATATAATGAAAACGATTAGAAATTTTAATTATTCGATATAAATCCCCCACCTATTACTCGAGAGTCAACATACCAAACTACGGATTGTCCTGGAGTTGAAGCTCTTTGCGGTGTTTCGAATTCTGTATGAACAGTCCCGTCTGGGAGAATATGAAGCACGGCAGGTGCTGGCTGCGCCGCATAACGGATTTTTGCCTTCACGCGCATACCGTCATATTTCGATAAATCAGCATCTTCCGCTTTTCCTGCCTCTTCTGAGAAAACATTATCCTTCGAAATTACATCTTTGGAGAATAAATCTTCGTTGTCCCCCAGTACAATTTGGTTGTTTTCAGGATTGATATTTGTGACAAATGCAGGCTTTCCAAGGGCAACACCCAGCCCCTTTCTTTGTCCGATGGTATAATGCACAATTCCCTTATGTTTGCCTAGGAAATTACCTTCTTTGTCCACATACTCGCCAGGGATCGACTTGCATCCTCTGTCTTCCAGAAAAGCCACATAATCATCATCAGGAACAAAACATATTTCCTGACTGTCCTTTTTTTCTGCATTGGATAAATTCATAGAACGCGCTAAGTCTCTAGTCTGTTCCTTATCTTCAAATTCTCCCAGAGGGAAGATGATTCGGCTGAGGAACTCCTGAGTAAGACGATATAGCATATAAGACTGGTCCTTTTTTATGTTTGACGCTTGGGTTACATAATATTTTTTCAGTTCACCACACTGCACATTATCCGAATCTACATTTGCAACGCTTGTGATGCGAGCATAATGCCCCGTTGCGATAAACTCTGCCCCTATTTCATTAGCTTTATCCAGCAGCCTTCTAAACTTCACGCCCGGATTACATACTATGCACGGATTAGGAGTTCTCCCAGCCTGATATTCTTTGCAGAAATTATCGACAACCACGCTGTCGAATAAATCCTTCACATCTTCTGTAATCAGAGGTATTCCCGTCTGATCTGCAACGGCCTGCGCCTCCGCTATTCCTTTCTCATTGCATCCGGTGATATCGAAGTAATATCCAACGACATCATAACCTTTTTCTTTTAACAACAAAGCGGCGACAGTGCTATCCACGCCGCCGCTCATGCCTAACAAAACCTTATTCTTCATCAGCTCCGTCTTCATGATCGTCCTCATCTGCATTTGGGTCATAACCTTCCAGTGCAGCATATGTCTTTCCATTCTTCTGAGCGTAATCATAAATTGCATTCTTAATTGCACGATCAGCCAGAACGGAACAATGCACCTTAACTGGAGGTAAACCGCCTAATGCATCAATAATCTGTGTGTTTGTAACTTCCAGTGCTTCTTCAATAGTCTTACCGATAATCATTGAAGTCGCCATGCTGGAAGATGCGATAGCAGAACCGCAACCAAATGTCTTAAAACGAGCATCTACAATCTTCTCGTCCTCTACCTTAATCTGAATCTGCATCATGTCTCCGCATACAGGGCTACCATATGTACCGGAGCCATCTGGGTTTTCCAGTTCGCCAACATTCTTAGGATTCAGGAAGTGATCCATTACTACATCATTATATAAAGCCATACTTAATTACCAACCTTTCTGAGTATTTACAGATGAAATTTCTCTTAATCTTGCTACAACATTCTTCAATGTGTCTACAACATAGTCCACATCTTCCATAGTTGTAAAATCACCAATAGTGAAACGAACGGTGCCGTGAATCTTTTCTACAGGAACGCCAAGTGCTGTCAGCACGTGAGATGGTTCCAGAGATGTAGATGAACATGCAGATCCTGTGGATACGCTGATACCTGCCTGATTCAGAAGCAGAAGAATCGCTTCACCTTCGATATATTCAAAGGTAATGCTTGCGTTACCAGGATGACGATGTTCCATTGTACCATTTACAAAAGTATCGGGAATTTCTGCAAGTACGCGTTCCACCAGATGATTTCTCAGTGTGCTGCTGTGTTCTACGTGCTTATCAAAATCTCTCTTCGCTACTTCTGCTGCCTTACCAAAACCTACGATGCCCACCAGGTTTTCTGTGCCTGCTCTCTTCTTGCTTTCCTGTGCACCACCGAAAACGAAGTTAGAAATCTGAACGCCCTTGCGAATGTACAGAGCGCCAGTACCCTTAGGACCATAGATTTTGTGAGATGAAACGGACATTAAGTCGATTCCCATATCCTTAACATCGATAGGAACATTTCCTAATGCCTGTACTGCATCTGTAT
>CAZLJV010000076.1:0-7754 GCA_964559965.1 uncultured Oscillospiraceae bacterium
AAATAATCCTGCACATACATCCAACCTTGATAGTTTGTGCCGGGAGTAGTTATACCCCCTGTCGGGAATACCTGTATAGCCACGCAGAAAATAAATATGAGAAGCATTGCAAACCAGAATGTTGGCATTGAATAAAGCACGAGAGAACCTGAAAGCAGGCCTGTATCAAGCTTTGTTCCTCGCTTCTGTGCACATACAACACCTACAGTAAGACCTAGAATAATAGCAACAAACTCAGCACACAAAAGCAACACAACAGTATTTGGAATACGCCCTGCAATAATTGCCCATACATTTGAGCTGCCATCATATGTATAAAAAGATTCTCCTAGGTCACCAGTCAGCAGATCCTTCAAATAAATCCAAAATTGAGTCAGAAGCGGTTGGTCTACCCCAGCTTCAGCCAGCAAACGCTCTTTTACCGCATCTGAAGTCGTAGCATACATCTTATCAAATTCTGGATTCTGATATGAAACACCTGCATATCCGCCTTCTGTTTCATAATCCTTAAATATGCACATAATCATGCCAGGATCAGGGTCACCAGTCCAACCATCAAGTGTCAGCTGCCAGTCAGGATTTCCATCATAGCAAGTGTCCCATACTGCTGTTTTTTCCATTGGTGTCCAAGTGATTTCAATTCCAGCCTCTTTACAATTTGTAATCAGCATATTTACAGTCGCACTCTGCCATGAACTTCTTTCTGATGCTGTTATAAGTTCAAGGGAAATCTTCTTTCCGTTCATTTCACGTATTCCGTCTCCATCGGAATCTTTGTAACCAGCAGCATCTAAAATTTTATTTGCTTCATCAATATTAAACTCTCTCTTGTCCGCTGGATTATAACGGTAATCATATTGGCTCACTGGACCATATGCAGGTTCTGCCATATTTCCATAGCTCATTTCGATAACAGTAGGTCTATCAATACAATAATCGATTGCGTGTCTGAGACTCTTATCCTTACACAATTCATTCAATGTATTATAACCTAAATATTCAAAAGAGAAGGTTCCAAACGCCTGAACATCTACAGTACCTGTGGACTCAAGGGTTTCTTTCTGAGTCATTTCAAGTGTATATGCCGCATCAACTTCTCCAAGTTTTAATGCCTGTGCAATCGCATCAGAATTGTTATATTTTGTGAATACTAAAACGTCAATTTCAGGAACGTCTCCCCAATAGTCTGCATTCTTAACAAATGCTGTGCTTCCGTTGCTGCTTCTTGAAGCGTCATATACGAACGGACCAGAACCCACAATATCATTAGACTCATATGTAATATAGTCTTCTACTGTGCTCCAAATATGCTCTGGCAGGATAGGTACAATCTGATACAGCATATCAGGCTTTGGACTTTCGCAGTTAAATACGACTGTGAAATCATCAGGACACTCTATAGATTCAAATCCTTCAGCATGGGTAGAATACATATAGCTGTCAAGTGCATGCTCATATGTCCATTTGACATCTGCTGAAGTAAGCTGCTGACCATCACTAAAGTAAATATCATCTCTGAGATTGAATGTCCATGTTTTGCCATCATCAGAAACGTTCCAATCCTTAGCTACCCTTGGAACAGCATTATAGTCCTCATCGTAAGCAATCAACGTATCATATATGATATTGAGCCAGTCATAAACCAGTGCACTTTCAGTTGAAAATGCATTCATAGTATCGTAGCCACTGTTAACTGCAACATTAAAAATAACTTCACTTTGACCATTTGTAGAGTCTCCTCCACAAGCTGCCAGCGAGAACACCATCGCAATTGTTAAAATGATGGTTAATAACTTTTTGTGTTTACTCATTTTCATTTCCTCCATATAATTAGTCAATTACACCGCTCTCTAATACAGTAAATGTCTTTTGGTCTGCATCAAGTCTGCATTTTGCACCTAATGGTAATGTAGCAAGATGATCCCCGTGTCCCATAGGCAGACCGTACAGAGCAGGTTTTCCTAAAGGCTCAAGATAGTACAGCAATACTTCCTCTAATGAAGTATCACACAAGTAACCTGGTTCATACTTAAATGGTACACAATTATCACAGTGCCCAATTATAAAGCCTGCAGCATCATTTAGCTTACCGGCATTACGCAAGTGCGACAACATGTGGTCGAATGTCCAAGGTTCCGTATCCAAATCTTCAAAAAACAAGATTTTATCCTTGCAGTCTATTTCATACGGTGTTCCAAGACTTGCACATACTAATGTCATGCATCCTCCTACCACTGGTGCTTCACATACACCCTTACCGATAGTGGTTAGCCAGTTTTTAGGATCCACCTTTTTTATTTCACCGGCTGGAGCTGCATTGCCAAGTGTTCTAAAAAAGCTTTCCTTTGTGTAATCTGACAAATCTTCTTCATTAAAGCGCGACATGCCCGGTGCATAAAAGGTCATCACATCACTGAACTTTCTGATTGCTAAATGAAGAGAGGTTATATCGCTAAATCCTGTGAAGATCTTTGGATGTTTACGAATAAGGTCATAGTCGATCTTGTCTATTAGTTGTGCTGATCCATAACCTCCTTGGGCTGCAAACACAGCATCGATATCATCTCGTGCAAACATTTCATTAATATCATCAGCTCGCTCCTGCTCCGATGCAGCCGTAAACCCCTTCGTTTTGTTCACATTTTTCCCGATTACTACGTGATATCCCATTTTCTCCATGTATTCCGTTGCTCTAATTAACTCACTCGGAGCACCAGAGGGACTTGCCGGAGTAACTACTCCAATCGTATCTCCTGGTTTGAGTTTCTTTGGTTTAATCATTTTCGCATTTCCTCCAAACTCCTACTGTTCTTCGATTTTCTGCTTATGCAGACACATATTATAGTAAATGCACATCCCAATACGAAGGCTAAAAGTGCAACTATAAAGTATGCACTGACGCTGTCCGTAAGCAATATCGCTCCGTATCTCTCTTGTACCATCAAAACGCCAGAACCCATTCTGTCATGAAGAATTGTACCAAGTGCCACAATCAGCACTGCACATACTGCAGACAGCTCTCGTGCAATTCTTAGATATCGCTGAGAATGAAGTTCAAAAATCCGTGTCTTGATTGCCATCATCTGCTCTTCTCGCCCTCTCAATAAGTACCACCGTCCCTTCACTTCTGAATAATAACTTATATTCAGTACTTATTAATATAAAGACCCTTTTTATCAAAAACTTCCACCCAAACTTCAAAAAAATAAAAAAAAAACTGCTTAGAGCTGCATTCTACTATACATCTCTAAACAGAATTTTATATACCTTCTGAGTTATGTAAATAATCAATATTAGCAAGGATGGAAATATATATCCTATTGCTCGCCATAAATCATCAGTGGACACTAGCAAATTATATATTGCGTGAAGCACAATATTTGCACATAGTATTCCCATTGTACCAGCAGCAGCAATCCACTGCCTCCTGAACACATATGCTATACCGATACCCATTGCGATACCACACAGTATATGAAGTGCTCCTGCAGACAACCCTCTGGCAAGTAAAAAGGCTAAATTTCCAGAACCATTTTCAGACAAATAGCATACATTTTCGAAAGTCGCAAATCCTGCTGCAATAGCAATTGCTGCAGGTATAATTTCATTTCTTCTTGGTTCAAAAATCAAGATATAAAATATCAACGGCAAAAGCTTAATCACCTCTTCACAGACTGGTGCAATTTGGATTACTGTGGAAACAGGATCCGCATTGCATAATACCATCATAAAGCTATTTACATACGCCGATATCATGCATGCCAGCATACCCACACATATAAATACCGTAAATGTTCTTTGCTTACCCCTTATAAATAAGAGTGATAACAAAGGCGGTACAGTAATACATATAAATATATTCTCAATGTTTACCATTTGAAATCTCCTCTTTCCCAAGAAAATATCCAATCCCCACCATATTCAGCGTTAACATAATATCTATAGCAAAATAAAGATTGAAATTTACAAAATCACTCATGTAATCTGAAATTTCATACAGTATTATTTGGAGAATAATTCGTATATCTACCATGAGATCTACAGCTTGTATTTTCCTATTTTGCTTAAATTCCCTAGATATCTCCATAGCGGACAAATATACAGTTGCACCACAAATAAGTCCAATACATAGCGACATTATCTTTGATGGGCCAACCACCTCTGCATATATAGCTGCACAGCAAACGAGTATAAAGAAAATGGACGGTACCAGTTTTAGCTCAATTTTCTCTCCAGATTTCTCTGTTCTGAGCACCATCATCAGCAGCAGAAACAAATATGCTGCAATCCAAGCAATATCTGAAACATAAAAAATACGCGGTATATCGCCCATTATACTCAGGTGAAGAGTATAGAATATTGTTCCAAGCATAAAGCAGCCGTGATCACAAGTGAGTGCAACAAGCCTGCGGCTTCGATATTTAACTGCTAATATTCCATCTGCGAGTATTGCCATGAAAAGAGCTATTATTTGAAACAGGTTGTCCCAAAGCTCAAAATTATTCATTATCAATTTCCTCCGACCTCTTGCCTTGCTTCATCATATCAATAGATATCTTTTTTCTAATGATATATAGCAGCAGTGTAACACATACACCGAGTGCAAATGCAAATATTGCTGTCAATGTGTATCCGATAAACTCGTTCTTTCCCACCATGGCTGCTGTGCCACTAAAATACGGGCCGTTCATGTTTTGCAGCATCAAAGCTATATTCGGCATGATTTTGCAAATTCCTACCAGCAGAAAAAGTCCAGCTGCTACAGTAGAAGTATACAAATATGTAACTATTCTTTTTTTCTTTTGTATTTCTTGTTTACGAATTTCAGCAGTGCGTGCCGATATAAGATTTTTTCTTTCCTCATTAGTTCTCATATATAAATCCCTGCTTTTCTAAATTCTTCTTTAGACTCTGCTTTCCTCTATATACCAGCTTAGTCACTTGTCCTTCTGATTTTCCCATTATTGTTGCTGCCTGCCTATAACTCATCTCCTCAAAATATATGAGATACAGTGCTTCTCGATATTCTGCCTTAATATTACTCATGGCTTCATAAAGCTGCCGTTTACGTTCTTTGTAATAAAGAGGCGTTTCCGCAAGAGCTTCTCCCTTAATCTCAAAGGGTATATCCTCCATGCTTAGTAAACGCAATCTTCGTTTTTTAGTATAGCGAAAGGCTAAGTTACGTCCGATTTTATAAAGATATCCTTTAAAGCTATTTTCACCGTGAATTGGTCTCGCCTTCGCAAAGATAAGTGCAAATGCCTCTATCATTAGGTCTTCAGCATCCTGTATATCCTGAATAAATCCGTAAATATATAAAGTTAATGAATCTGCATAAGACTCCACAAGTTCTCCTGCAGCTTCTTCGCTACCGTCTAAATATTGTTCATACAATTTTTCGTCTTCTATGTTACATGCCATCACTCTGCAAGCCCTCTCTTTTTCGTATGTACATATTTTACTTCGATATCATATTTATTTGCATACTTATTTATTTCAAAAAGACGGCGCAACTGTACCTTTGCACCGCCTTTCGCAACTCATGTCATGTGAATTATCATATACAATAGTTCATTGCCGTGACTGCATATATGTACGCGGCTTTTTTCATAGCTTCTATTTCAATTCGTTCATGAATAGAATGCGCTACACCTACTTCACCTGGTCCAAAGACAATACATGTAGTGTCTGTCTCGCTGCTTAAAAATCCAGCATCAGTCCATGCAGGGCATACGGAAAGTTTAATAGCATCTTCGTCAACCTTCTCGTTGCGACGGATTTCACCTTCCACACACATGGCCTTTTTAACACTCTCTACCAATGGATCTGTCGGTTCTGTGAAATATGGCAAGTGTGGCATATCATTAGCACCTTCAAACATATCTCGTATAGTTGCGTTGAATCGAGGATCCTCTTCATGGAGTTTCGCTGCGATTTCTTCCAGCTCACCATAAACCTGTTCAATAGTCTCCTCTGGCACGCAACGTCTATCTAACTTAATAACACATTCACCAGGAACTGTGCTTGGCTGATCACCGCCTTCGATTTTCCCAACATTAATCGTAGGTACACCTAAAACCGGATGTTCCCTGCCTTCCAACACTGGCACATACTCGTCACAAATTCGGTTTATGAAACGGCTAGCCATCTGTATCGCATTGATTCCATTTTTGTAGTCGCCGCCGTGAACCTTTTTCCCATGGATTTTGACTTCAATCCATTCAAGACCTTTGTTTCCTAAGTCAATTTCCATTTCACTAGGCTCACCTACAATCGCAGCATCAGTATAAGGACCGTGCTTAATAAGATACTTCACGCCCTTACCTTGTTCTTCCTCATCGGCAACCCCTGTAAAATACAAGTCCCCATCAAGTTCAATCCCCGCATTTTTTATTGCGACCATGGCTGCCATCATAGAAGCCAGAGGGCCTTTCATATCACATGCACCTCTGCCGAAGACCCAGCCATTTTCTATGCGACCAGAAAACGCATCTTCAAAATCATATGCAGGTACGGTATCCATATGTCCAGAAAGCATTAAGGAGCGTGCCTTGTCTGGATTTTTGCCAGGCAGTTTCGCAACAACATTATAGCGACCATCCTCTATTTCAATAGCTTCGCTCTCGATTCCCTGGGTCTTAAAATACTCGTCAATATAGATTGCGATTTCACGCTCCTGCTGCGGCATAAAAGAGTAGCTCTGAATTTTTATCATATCAGAAGTCAATTTAGCTACATCAATCTTTTCAAGCTCATCAAGCAGTCTCTTCTTTATATCCATCTCAGTTCCTTTCCAGCTTATATCGCACTTATTCCTCACTCACCGCTTCTTCATAGAGATATGAAGCATAAATTTCTGCACCTAACAGGAAACTTTCCTCAGTTATCAGTTCGTTTTCCATATGTGCACAGTCTAAATCGCCTGGAAAAACAGGTCCCCAGCATACAAAGTTTGGAATTGCCTTAGCGTAACTGCAACCTGCCCCTGGTAAGAACTCATTTCTTAAACCATAAGACTCATAAACATTTTCCATACGCTTTAGCCACGCAGAATTGCTGTCCATGTAAATCGGCGAAAGACTTTCAGCAGTATTTATATTATAATGATACTTTTCTCTATGCTCCTCGAAAGCTGCAATAATATTTGCATTAGGAATGTCGAATGCCTGTCTTACATTGAAGTTGATGCACACATTTTTTCCAATTTGTTTCATCACTGTAGGAACAATTGTAGTCGGAAGTACAGCTTCTGGTGGTACTGCAATCTTCTCTCTCTTCAGAGTTAGAAGTGAGGAATATACTTCCTGTGGAAAGAAATCGCATAAAAATTCTGCAAAATCCAATCCCTTTCCCCTGAGTTTTTCTGCTAACTTTATCATGGCATTTTCACCCAGTTCTGGCGTAGAACTGTGCGCAGCCTTTCCAGTTTCGCTATGAAGCTCACCATTGTATACAAACTCAGCCTCCGAAGGCACACTATTTGTTGCTGCACCGCTTCGAAAACCGTCATACTCGTCTGGGATATCTTGCATAAACTCCAAAACAATATCCATGTATCCATTTTCAGCATTAAAAATAGGAAAATTTCCATCAGGTGAATATCCATAATCAGGAGGCAAAAATTCCTGCTTATAGTGTTCCATGTCTGACCAATGACTTTCCTCACTAGTTCCGACTATTAGCTGGATTCTTTTCTTAAATGAAGAAACTGTATTCATAAGAAAACGCATGGCATATAAACTTACTATAAC
>CAZLJV010000077.1:0-7672 GCA_964559965.1 uncultured Oscillospiraceae bacterium
GCAGAAATGAAGGAGCATGTGGCACCGCAGGTAAAAAACAGAAGAAGCGAGACTTTGCATAAAGCGGGGAAAAAGGCAGCAGCGGACTTTTTTAATAAGTGCTCCGGCAGAGAAGAAAAAGTTCTTTTTGAGGAGATATATCCTGAGAAGAATATCATAACGGGCTTCACTGACAACTATACGCGAGTGTATGTGAAATACGATGATGCGGAGGCTGCCGGCAAGCTGCTGAATGAATTCGCATACGTCAGACTGCAGAAGCCATACGAAGAAGGCATGACAGCAGAGCTGATTTGAGGTATAATGAACACAAAGAATCTATACAGCTTCGCTGTAAGGAAGTGTTCATTGAAACATACTGCGACAAGCTTGTATGTTATAATGAATGCATTGATTGATACGGCGTTGCCGTAAGGAAGCATTCATTGAAACATGCTTCGACAAGCTCGCATGTTATAATGATGCATTGATTGATACGGCGTTGCCGTAAGGAAAGGAAGTGAGTTTTATGAGCGATTGTATTTTTTGCAAAATCGCAGCGGGTGAGATACCTTCTAACAAAGTTTATGAGGATGATAAGATTCTGTGCTTTCACGATTTAAATCCACAGGCACCTGTACATGTGCTGATAATCCCGAAGAAGCATATCGAATCCATGGATGATGTGACTGCTGATGACCAGGAACTTTTGGGATACATCATGGTGAAAGTTAAGGATATTGCTGCAGAGCTCGGTCTTGAGAACGGGTACAGACTGGTGAACAACTGCGGAGAAGACGGATTCCAGACAGTACAGCATATACATTTTCACCTGCTTGGCAAGAGAAAACTCTCATGGCCACCAGGCTGATGAAAAAAAACCTTGCATATCCCGTCACAAAATAGTATAATAGCAACGTTGTAGGCAAGCCGTTCTAAAGGTTGCAATGATTTAGATATGGTCAGGAGGTGAAATGGGAAATGGCACAGGTAATAGTTAGAGAAAACGAAAGCTTGGAGAGTGCTCTGAAGAGATTCAAGAGATCTTGCGCAAGAGACGGCGTAATGTCTGAACTGAGAAAGAGAGAGCACTATGAAAAGCCAAGCGTAAAGAGAAAGAAAAAATCTGAAGCGGCTAGAAAGAAAGCTAAGAAATACTAATTAAGGTGATGATTAATTAATGACTTTAAAAGAACAGTTAATGGCCGATTTTAAGGAGGCCATGAAAGCAAAAGACGAAGTGGCGAAAAACACAATCAGCTTCGCTAGAGCTGCTATTAAGCAGTATGAAGTTGATAACAGAGAAGAACTTGACGACGCTGGAATCGTAGCGATTTTAGCTAAGCAGGTGAAAATGAGAAGAGACGCCCTTGCTGATTTTGAAAAAGCTGGTAGAACCGACCTGGTGGAATCCTATAACTCAGAAATTGAAATTCTGACCAGATACCTTCCGGAACAGCTGTCTGAGGACAAGCTCAGAGAGATCGTTGCGGAAACTGCTGCAAGCCTTGGAATCGAAGGCGGAAAGCAGAATATGGGTAAGCTGATGGGACCGGTTATGGCTAAGGTTAAAGGCCTGGCTGACGGTAACGCAGTGAAAAAGGTAGTTCAGGAATTCCTGGGCTAAGATAGCAACATGAGACAACCCGGATTTATTTCGGGTTGTTTTTATTTTTTGACATCACATGCGGCTGAACCTTAGAAACCTTAGAATAGGACGAAACTAAAACGAGACTAAAATGCATGTGAAAACACCTGCGCTCATATAATGTGGGAGAAAGGGGTGGAACCATGGGAATTTTGGAGGAAGTTAGAAATGAGATAAGGTTCGACGCAGATTTCAGCAGACCACGCCTAATCTTTACCAATCAAGTCGCAGCCCTGGAAAACGTATCTGGAATTGTACTGCTCAGCGAGAATTCCATCACAGTAAGCCACGGATTTTCCAAACCGACACACACAAGCATAGTTGGCGAAAAGCTGACTATAAAGGAAATCGGTGAAGGGAGGATTTTGATCAGTGGAAAAATACAGCGAGCTGAGTTTCTTTAAGGAGCGAGTGCAGATTCGCATCGAAGGATTTCGAATCGACCGACTGTTAGATAAGGCATTCAGAAATGGCATACATATGAAAACAGTGCAGCTTAAATCGGAAACTGAGCTAGTTTGCTGGATTAGCGCAGAAGAACTGAAACAACTTCGCCGCTTAGCAAAATCTGCCTACCGAATCACCGTCCTGAAATCCCACGGCCCGGCCCCGTTTGTGCGAAATTTCATAAGGAAGCCGGGCCTAGTGCTTGGCTGCCTCATAGTCTGCATCATGGTCGGACTGCAGGGATATTTCATAGAGACAATTCAGATAAACGGATACGGCGGAATACCCGAAGAAGAGCTGCTTGCGTGCCTTGCAGAGGAAGGAATCGTAAGGGGCGCACTTCGAACTGAAATTGACTGGGCTAAAGCTGAAAATAAAATTTACGATACTTTTCCACAGGTTACATGGGCGCAGCTGGTGTATTCGGGCCGCATGGTAATACTTAATATCGCAGAAACAAATCACGATGTATACGGCATAGATGTGCCATCTGAGCGGACTGGTGAACATAACTCAGAAGACATTAGTTCAGAAGAACGAAAGTATACAGATGTAGTGGCGGCGTGCGATGGTTATGTAGAGGAAATCCATGCCTACTGGGGCAAGGCAATGGTGGAGAAGGGGGACTACGTGGAGGCAGGACAGATTTTGATAAGTGGGAGAATGGAAAGCGAAAAGCTGGAAGGCGATTAACTGGTAAATGCCAAAGGTCAGGTTTGGGCGATAGTTCCTTACAGCCAGGTTTTTATGCAGGAGAGGTATCTGTGGGGAGAGGGCGCATCGGAAAATGCTTCGGAAAATGCAGTAGTAAACAAGGTGGAAAAGACGGAAGCACAGGCAAAAAAGAAGGCGGAACAGCAAATTCGTGCCTGGGCGAAAGAAAATTTGCCGGAAAACGCAGAAATCGTAAAGAAAAGTTTGAAATTTTCCGCAGATGGAAATATAATAAAAGTGAGCGTCCTTTTCGAAGTGCGCCAACAAATTGGAATCCAACAGGAGGAATTTATTGGAACGGAAATTACAGATACCAGAGACAATCGACAGAATTGAATTATTCGGAAATTTGGACAGCAATCTTCAGCAGATTAAAGAGGAAACTGGAGTTGACATTTTTCAGAGAGATGACGGGCTGGTTCTCAAGGGAGAAAAGCTGGATTTAGCAGAAGGCATTATACGCGAACTTGGGACGGTGCTGCTGCGAGGAGAGGCTCTGGATAAACAGAAGGTAACCTACATCATTGGGCTTAAAAAGGAAGGACTTTCGTACAGCGACAGCGATGTGAGCAGAGACGTGATTTGTTTTACTCACAAGGGCAAGCCGCTGAAGCCTAAGACTGTAGGTCAGAAAAACTATGTAAACAGTATTAGAAAAAAGGACATCGTTTTCGGTGTTGGACCGGCTGGAACGGGTAAGACATATATAGCCGTGGCGATGGCATGCAATGCATATAAAAATAAGGAAGTGCAGAAGATTATTTTAGCCAGACCTGCTGTGGAAGCGGGGGAAAGGCTGGGATTCCTGCCGGGAGATCTGCAAGATAAGGTGGATCCGTATTTGAGACCGCTATACGATGCGCTCTATGATGTTTTGGGGCGTGAGGCGGCACTGCGACTGAAAGAAAAGGAAGCCATCGAAGTAGTTCCGCTGGCATATATGCGTGGACGAACGCTGGATAACTCATTCATCATATTGGACGAAGCACAGAATACGACGAGAGAACAGATGAAGATGTTTTTAACGAGAATGGGCTTTGGTTCTAAGATGGTCATTACAGGGGACATTACGCAGATTGACTTGCCAAGGGGTAAGAAATCCGGTTTGGTGGAAGCAACACGAGTGCTGAAGCATGTGCGTGATATTGATTTTTGCTACCTTACTGATGTGGACGTGGTGCGCCATGAGTTAGTTCGTAAGATTATTACTGCCTACGATCAGTATTATAAAAAATATCCGGAAGAACTGCAGGAATAGAGAGGAGGAACGCATGAAAATATATTTTGAAGAGGAACAGGTAGTCAGCCAGGAAATTCTGGACACCATGATGAAGGCTGCCGAAATCTGCATCGACGGAGAGGATATCGATGTGGACAGAAGTGAAATCAGCGTAACCTTCGTAGATATGGAGGAAATCCATCAGCTGAATCTGGATTATCGCCAGGTTGACAGACCGACGGATGTGCTGTCATTTCCACAGTTCGATGACTTAAATGATTTGCCTGAAGAGGGTGAAATCGCACTGGGAGATGTGGTAATCTGCAAGGAAAAGGCAGAAGAGCAGGCTGAGGAATTCGGACATTCTTTCGAAAGAGAAATCATCTATCTTTTCGTACACAGTGTGCTTCACCTGCTGGGATATGACCACATGGACGATGACGAAAAGAAAATTATGCGTCGCCGCGAAGAAGAAGTTATGGAGCAGCTGGGGATTGCAAGAGAGGCGGTGGAAGCATGAGCAATATAACTGACGGTCAGCTGATGAAAATTGCCATGGATATGACGTCCAAATCCTATGCACCCTTCTCAAAATTTCATGTAGGGGCTGCACTTTTAGGAAAAAACGGTGTGGTTTACACGGGCTGTAATGTAGAAAATTCCTCATTCGGAGGAACAA
Source organism: uncultured Oscillospiraceae bacterium (assembly GCA_964559965.1). Classification (GTDB taxonomy): domain Bacteria; phylum Bacillota; class Clostridia; order Peptostreptococcales; family Anaerovoracaceae; genus RGIG7179. The sequence continues at coordinate 4,687 of CAZLJV010000077.1, forward strand.
TCTGCGCAGAAAGAACAGCATTTGTTAAGGCGGTATCGGAGGGCTGCAGAAGTTTTGAGAAGATTGCAATCGTGGCATCGCCTGGTGATGCAGTCGGCACTGAGAACAGTGCAGACTGCGCTGGCACTGCTGCGAAAACATTCGTGGAAGCATGGCCTTGCGGAATTTGCAGACAGTTTATGCAGGAATTTTGCGATGCGGACTTCGTAATCATTACAGGAAGCGGAGAAGATGCCATGAGATCAATGACTATGGCAGAGATTTTGCCGGAAGGCTTCAGACTTTAGTCGAATCAGGATTCGAATAAATATTCGAACTTTAGAAAAGAGAGGTAACACTTGAAAACAGGATTTATAGGAATTATCGGACGCCCAAATGTAGGCAAGTCCACTTTACTGAATGCAATCTTAGGCGAAAAGATTGCAATCACAACAGATAAGCCGCAGACAACCAGAAATACAATTCGAGGAATTTATACTCGCGAGGAAACCGACACAGACGAAGGCTGCCAGATGATCTTCTTAGATACACCGGGTATCCACAAGCCTCGCACAAAGCTGGGAAATTACATGACAGACACTGCAATCACAACCTTTAAGGAAGTTGAAGTGATTCTGTTCTTAGTTGACGGAAAGATTAGCAAAGGCCCTGGCGACAAGTACATCTTAGACATGATTAAGGATATCGACACCCCTAAGGTGCTTGTTATCAATAAAATCGACAAGATGGCTCCAGAAGAATTCCGCGAAATATACGATGAATACGAAGCTATGGGAATCTTCGACGGGATTTTCGGTACATCAGCACTGGAAGGCAAGAACGTGCCGCAGTTGCTGGAAAAAATCGAATCTTTCTTAGAAGATGGTCCGCAGTACTTCCCATCTGATATGGTCACAGACCACCCAGAACGCTTTATCGTAAGCGAAATCGTGAGGGAAAAGGTTTTGATGTATCTGGAAGATGAAGTGCCGCACGGCGTAGCTATCGAAATCGAAAGTTACAGCGAAGAGCCGAACATTACTAAAATCGGCGCCGTTATCTACTGCGAACGCAAGTCCCACAAGGGAATTATCATCGGCAAGCAGGGAAAGAAGCTGAAAGGCATAGGCAAGAGCGCTCGTATGGAAATCGAGGCACTTTTAGGCACAAAAGTTTATCTGGAACTTTGGGTCAAGGTTAAGGAAAACTGGAGAGATTCAGATTTCGCCCTGTCCAATTTCGGATACAAGGATCTGTAGAGAGGCCGCGCCATGGTAACGGATACAGAAGCCATAGTGCTTCGCCAGACTCGCACGCTGGGCGGGCGGCGGATGATTCTGCTGTTCAGCCGAAAATATGGAAAAATCAGCGTGGGAACCAACATGAACGAAGGCGGTAAAAATAAGTCAGCGCTGGCTGTCAGACCCTTTACCAATGGCAGATACGAGCTGTTCAAGGGGCGTGAAACCTACAGTTTGAACAATGCACAGGTGCTGAAAAGTTTCTACAAGATTGGAGAGGATCTGGACAAGTACATGGCCGCAAGTTATGTGCTTGAGCTGACGGAAAAAATACTGCCGGAAGAAATGGCGCAGCCGCGGCTATATAGCCTGCTTCTGGAATTTTTGGAAGAACTTGAATTGCGCGAAAAGAAGCACGAGACGCTGGTTATGGCATATATTGTCAAATCTCTCGACCTTATGGGGAACATGCCTCATCTCGATGGCTGCGTGTGCTGCGGAGCAAAATCTGTGCTCAAGCGCTTTTCTATCGAAGAAGGCGGCTTGGTTTGCGAACAATGTGCCAAAAAAATGCACGCTCAAGACAATCGGTCATTGATTTATGACGCAAATTTTGCTATAGTAGATATATTAGGGTATTTTAGGAAGCATCCTCTTTCAGCATTACGTAAGTTGGCTCTTGAGGGTGCAGCGCTGGAAAAACTGCAGAGAATTCTGCGGCAGTATCTGGCATATCATTTGGACGTGAGAGAACTGAAGAGCGAGGGCTTCTTCAGAGACGGGTTATAAGATTGTACAGGAGGTACGAAGATGGAAATTACTTTAGAGAAAATTGAACTGGTGAAGGACAGAACTGGCGTATCCTATAAGGAAGCTAAGGACGCACTGGAAGCGGCAGATGGCAGTGTAGTAGATGCGATCATCGCGATTGAAGATACAATTGACGAAAAGCCTGCTACTAAGGTTAACGAAGCTGCTAATGAAACTGTCGATAAGATCAAGGAAGTCGTTAAGAAGGGCAATGTCTCCAGAATTACCATCAAGAAAGACGATGAAGTTCTGTTAAATCTGCCTTTGAATGCAGGCATCATCGGTGCGTTGGTAGCTCCGTGGGGGATGGTTGCCGGTGTGATTGCTGCATTTGGCTTCAAGTGCCAGATTGAGCTGACTAAGAATGACGGTACTATAATCGACATTTCTCAGAGAGCTGAAGACTTAGGCAAGGAAGTAAAGGAAAAAGGTTCTGTAGTTGTAGATGATGTAATGGCTAAGGGAGCTGAAGCATATTACAACATTAAGGAAGTTGCTGCAGATAAGATTACTGAGCTGAAGGCTAAGTATGAAGATATGGAAGATGATGCTGAATACTTCTTCGATGATCTGGAAGAAAAGCTGGAATCATGTGCTGAGGCAGCAGAAGAAGTCCTGAACGGAGCAGAAGAAGCTGACGAAGACGGATTTTGCGAAGAACGCAGCGAAGAATAAAAAATCGGAAGAAAAAAACTTAAAAAAATAAGCTTTCGACTTTCGAAATTTAAAGAATGCAAGAGTTCCGGGAAACCGGTTCCTTTCAAACAAAATATAATATATACTTTAGGAGACAGAAACAAATGAGCAGAGATGTAACAATGGAAAAAATTGTAGCCCTGGCTAAGAATCGTGGATTTGTATTCCCGGGCTCAGAGATTTACGGCGGACTGGCGAACACTTGGGACTACGGCCCTCTGGGTGTTGAGTTTAAGAACAACGTTAAGAAGGCGTGGTGG
>CAZLJV010000078.1:0-7640 GCA_964559965.1 uncultured Oscillospiraceae bacterium
GTCTGTGCTTTTCGCCATCAGCACCTACATAAGTCAGGTCGAATCTCTGAGGCATCTGCATATCTAACTGGATAGTACCGCACTGCCATGTTCTGCCGATGGAATCCTGCAGGTGGAAGTCCAGCTTAGGGCCGTAGAATGCACCGTCACCTTCGTTGATTACGAAAGGAACTCCCATTTCTTCGATTGCATTACGCAGAGCGTTTTCTGCCATTTCCCATTCTTCGTCAGTACCCATGGAATCTTCAGGTCTTGTGGACAGTTCTACATGGTATTCGAAGCCAAACATCTTATATACATCATCACAGAACTTAGCTACATTCTTGATTTCTTCGTTAACCTGTTCAGGCAGCATGAAGATGTGAGCATCGTCCTGAGTGAATGTTCTTACTCTCATCAGGCCGTGGAGTGCACCAGACAGTTCGTGTCTGTGAACCTGACCCAGTTCGCCGCAACGGATTGGGAATTCTCTGTAAGACCACATCTTTCTCTTGTAAACCAGCATAGAACCTGGGCAGTTCATTGGCTTAACAGCGAAATCTTCATCATCAATCTTTGTGAAGTACATGTTGTCCTTGTAGTGATCCCAGTGACCGGAAGTTCTCCACAGCTGTTCGTTCAGAATCAGAGGAGTCTTGATTTCTTCATATCCTCTCTTTCTGTGTTCAGCTCTCCAGAAGTTTTCCAGTTCGTTACGGATAATCATACCCTTTGGCAGGAAGAATGGGAATCCTGGACCTTCATCAACCAGCATGAATAAATCCATTTCTTTACCGATTCTTCTGTGGTCACGCAGCTTAGCTTCTTCCATCTTCTTGATGTAGTCATCTAATTCTTCCTGGCTTGGGAATGCAGTAGCATAAATTCTCTGCAGCATCTGTCTTTCAGAATCGCCTCTCCAGTATCACCAGCCACGCTCATCAGCTTGTAAGCCTTGATCTTACCAGTGGATTCCATGTGAGGACCTGCACAAAGATCTACGAAATCACCCTGCTTGTAGAAGGAAATTACAGCATCTTCCGGCAGATCCTGAATCAGTTCTACCTTATATGGTTCCTGTCTTTCTTCCATGAACTTGATTGCTTCTTCTCTTGGAAGTTCAAAGCGTTCCAGTGGATAGTTAGCCTGAACAATCTTCTTCATTTCCTTCTGAATCTTCTGGAAATCTTCTTCAGTAAACTTATGCTCACAGTCGAAGTCGTAGTAGAAACCGTTGTCAATTGCAGGACCGATTGCCAGCTTTGCTTCTGGCCACAGCTTCTTAACTGCCTGCGCCATAATATGAGATGCAGTATGTCTGTAAGTTTCTCTTACCTGAGCGTCTTCCCAGTTTAATTTTTCTTTAGCCATTTTATCGTCACCTTTTCTTTCTTTAGTATCGAGTATCAAAATATTTCCTTTCGGACCATGTTCTCACCCATGGCAGTGTCTGGAGTTGTATACCGGTTCCAGCCCCGTATCAGGTGCCTTGTTTACTCACACCCTGTTCTTCCGGATCATCGTAAGCGCCGGTGGACGCATCGCCTGTTCCAGAATTATCAGGCGTGGAAGGTGTAGACGTATCACCAGTTCCCGGAGTACTTGGAGTACTTGGAGTTGTTGGTGTAGTCATATCACCAGTTCCTGGAGTGCTTGGATCTGTCGGCGTTGACGGTGTTGTTGCATCACCAGTTCCCGGAGTTTCCGGCTCAGTTGGAGCCGAAGGATCGTTCGGTGTCACCTGGTCAGTTGGAGCTGACGGATCGGTTACTGTTGTATTTTCGTCCTTTGGCTTATCTGTAGTTGGATTGTCGTCAACCTTAGTCGGATCCTTCTTCTCGTCAATCTTCACATTAGTTTCCTTCTTGATTTCCTGTGAGTCGCGGGCAGCCTGAATGCGTGATGCAAGCTGTGCACTTATAGAACTCAGATTTTGCGAAGGAACATAATCCTCCTGAAGGAACATTTCCTGATGAAGTTTCGTTGCATTAGCCGCTAAGTCTACTGGCAAAACATACGAAACTTTATTGATGTATCCGCTGGTCACATTATATGGCCAGCCTATGCTTCCCTGAATATTGAAGGACGGAAGTTTAGAAGACAGTGCCAGAATATTGTTCATATCCAGATTGGTCTGAACCTGCGGTGTCATCATTTCAATCAGTCCCTTTATGTCAGAGAATGACATGGTTTTCATCTTGTTAAATACCAGAGTCAGCACGGTACGCATTCTTTCAGTTCTCTTGAAGTCGTCGCCTACACCCTTACGGATACGACCGTAGGATACAGCCTGAACACCTTCTAAAGTCTGAGTTCCTGCCGCCTTTACCAGCTGATAATCTTCTCTTCCGATATTTTTTGCAGTCTGAATCGCGTACTTGTTCAGCTGCTGGATTTCATAATCTTCTACATCTACGGTTATGCCGCCAACAGCATCTACCAGGTCGGCAACTGCTTTGAAGTTGACTACAACATAATTTTCGATGTTCAAATCCATAGCCTGATTCAGCGATTTCATGGTCATTTCAGGTCCGCCATAGACACAAGCATGGGTAATCTTGTCGAATGTGGACGTATCGCCCATCTTCAGATATGTGTCGCGGTAAGTAGAAATGATTTTTACATCATTAGTTTCCTCATTGATGCTCACGATCATGATTGCATCGCTTCGTGTGCCTTCGATATTTTCCATATCTCGGCTGTCTACGCCTAAAAGAAGGATATTAATATATCCATCTACGGCAGTAAGAGACAGATCGTAGTCTTCCGGCGTTTCCTTATACATTACCCTGTGCTGTTCCTGAGCATACCCAGCTAACATGACACCTACGATGATTAGAGCTAGAATTACTACTAAACTGACTAAAATGGTAACTTTCTTCCAAGTTTTTAAGTTAGCAAACCACTGTCCGACTCCGCGGAACCAATCTGCTGGTGTTCGCTTTTCCTGTCGTCTCTCACTTCTGCTCATTGCTCGAAAATACCTTTGCCCTTTCCTTTTTTCTTAGCTGTATCTTCTTCTAACATATTTTTATAGTATCCAATGGCATCGTCAATGTCACTGTCATACATCATTTTACCCATGCGCATGACAATCCCTCTGTCACAGAAGGACTTAGCCACACTGCTTGAATGCGTTACGAAAAGGAACGTAACATCTTCTTCATCGATAATTTCTCTAATCTTCGCAGTACACTTTTTCTTGAACTCCGAATCCCCTACGCTAAGCGCCTCGTCGACAATCAGAATTTCAGGCTTAATATTAACATTTATTGCGAATCCCAGTCTGGCTTTCATACCGCTGGAATATGTGCGAACCGGCTGATCTATATAGTCATTCAAATCCGCAAATTCTATAACATCTGGCTCGATTTTAGCGATTTCTTCATCGCTCATGCCCTGAAGCTGTCCTCTGAAGTAGATGTTCTCTCTGCCAGTGAACTCAGGATCGAAGCCTGCTGTCAGCTCCAGCAAAGCACTTACTCTGCCATTGACTGTAATTTCCCCTGATGTAGGATATGCCACCTCTGTAATCATCTTCAGGATAGTGGATTTACCTGCACCATTTTTTCCAAGAAGTGCTACAGACTCACCTTTGCGAATCTGAAATGAAAGGTCATTGACCGCAACTTTCTTTTTATATTTTACTTTTTTCGAGAATATGGACTTAAATCTCTGTTTGTCATTTTTATACAGCTTGTAAGTCTTAGTCACATTCTTAAATTCGATTACTATATCTTTTTTTGCATCACTCATAAGTCACCCCTGTGATCCTTTCCCATCCATATTGCTGCATCACTACAGCACATCTGGAATGTCTTTCTTAAACCTTCCATATGCCCATGCTGCCAGTATAGACATAACAGCGAATACGATTGCAAAGTTCACCAGCTGCTGAGGATCTTCCCAGAACCATCTGTGATAAATCAGCGCATTTCTGTATCCGTTGGCAATAATGGTAATCGGATTAAAGAGCAGAATATTTCTTATCCACTCGTGGCTGATGCTGTTAGCATCATACAATATACCTGACATCCAGAACAGAGCCTGTGTCAGTGATTTTACTAAATTGAGGAAGTCCCTGCTGATTGATGATAACACGCCTGCAAACAGTCCCCACGCTGTCATAAACAGGAACATCATCACCATATACAGCGGAATCTGCAGGTAGTATATTGTCGGCATATAGCCAAATCCAATAAATATGCAGATCATTATAACCACAAGTCCCGCATGAACTGCTAAAAGGCCCATACTTACAAAAGTCGGTATTGTCGATGTCGGGAACTTAATCTTAGTTACTAAGAACTTGTATCTGCGTATTGAACCTGCTCCCCCAGTGATCATATCTCTCATGTAAAACCAAGGAATCATTCCGGCAATCAGCCAGAGGAAGAATGGATATCCTTCCACATCATTTCCGGAACGGAGACCTACCGTAAATGCAAACCAGAAGACGAAGATTAGGATAGCCGGACGGATTATGGCCCAGCCCATGCCTAAGACACCGCCGTGAGCCTTCTTCACGTCAGATTTTGCTAAGTTAACCAGCTGCTTGCGATAGGTTATATGATCCCTCAAAATTTCTTTCATTGTACTCAAATCGTTGTCCTCCCAGTATGCTGCGCTCTACTTTGTTCTAGGCGGGCGGTTTGGCAGATGTACCAGCGTATTATTAGGTGTTACATCATATCCATAAAGACGCTTCTTGCCTTCCAGCTTGTAGAGCAGGTAATCTCTGGTCTTTTCTGTATACTTTTCTACTGCAGGGTAGTCTGGGAATCTGTTGATTTCAGGGAACTTAATGCCGTCCTCTGTAATTGCCAGGTCTACGCCAAAGAATTCAAGCTGCTGAATTCCTGCTGTAACTTCCAGAACCATTTCTTTTACTCGTTCCCAGTTTGGCAGATAGCCTTCAATAGGAACTCCAGTGTCAGGGTGAATTGGGCAATCCTCGATGGAACCGTCCATGACGATCTTCGCATCATAGAATCTGCCTGTTTCAACATCGATATGTGCAGTCATACCGCCGGCACCTACATTATCAACTGCACCAGTCTTCTTGGAACCGAAACGTACATAAGCATTGCCAACCTGAGGTGTCTTGCCGTCCTTCTTGAATACGATCATGCGGACCGTATTTACAGAACCGTCATAAACACGTTTCAGCACTGGGTGCATGTTAATATATTCAGTAACCAGATACTGGTTGTTAATGTCCTCTAAGATATCCAGCACCTGCTGACGGGTTACATCTTCATAATTCAGCTGATACTGACCGTTTTCATAAGTGAACTTGTAGAAACCATCACCGTGTGAACCTTCGTCAGGCTTCAGTGCCAGAACGCCCTTTTCTTCTACGAGACGGAAAATTTCATCGAAGTTGTTTGTATATCCTTCTGGCAGGTCCATCATGGAGATAACCTTATTATTTCCGTTCTTGCAGATGATGTGATAGTAATATTCAGGGAAGCATTCGTTGAATTCTGAACAGATATATTTAATTGTAATCTTGTCCTCCATCCACTTACGATACTTCGGATTTATATGTCTCAGCCACTTGTATTCGAAGTCAGAGATGTAGTCACAGTAATTTTCCTCAGTGATTCCGTACTGCGGAATACGATAGGAGAGGAAACCGTGCTTGTATGCCCACATCTTTTCTGAGAATGTAGCTTCCTTGTTAGTTCTGAAGTCGTCCCAAACCTGTCCTATCCACTTAATTGACAGATAAGGAATCAATCCCTTAGGATAGAAAGTTCTGGCGAACTTGTGACGAGTTCTCAGCTTAATCTTCTTCCAGCCTCTTTCGAATCTGGTGCCGCCCTTAGCATAAGCTTCCTTCTTCTGTGCAACCTTGTGGCGCAGATATTCAGATGTTTCCTTGCTGAATGGCTGCCAAGTAGGGAACTTAGGATGGTTAATCATGCGCATAATCTTAAAACCGTCTTCTCCGATTACAATTTCTGCACCGAAGAATTCAAGCTGAGGTACGAATATGCACAAATCGTAAATAGTCTTTACGATTTCATCCCAGTACGGAATTGCTCTTCCTTCCCATGTTCCAGCCTTTACATCTACCGTCTTTTCGCTTCTTTCTACAATCTGTTCTTCTTCTTCAACTGAATCGTCTTCTTCTTCCAAGCTGTCTTCTCTCGCCTGCTTCAAAGACTTCAGCGGCTTCTTCTCATAGTTGTTATATACAAAGAAACCATCGCCGATAACCGGATTGTCACCTTCTTCATTAAATACAATCAGGTTCAGAACGCCGTGATCTACGATTTCACTAGTCTTTACTCGTTCCTTGATTACTACTGTTGAACGATATTCGGACAGTCTTTCAACCAGCATATCTTCTGCGATTTCATCAGCATCAAAATAGAACTTGCCGTCACGGTAACTGATTGTGCTGGCCGATCTGCCATTTGCCGGTGCGGCTGTCACTTCACCCTTTTCACGAATCAGCGCCAAAATGTCCGCAAATGTATCTCCCGCATTGCGGTCGTACAGCGGAATGATAAATGTTTCGTCATAACGCTTGCTGATCTGATAATACATAGCAGGCATAACAGAGCGGAACGGCTTGAAAATATTGAAAACCGTAACCTTGTCTGTAATCCACTTGCTGTATGTACCATTCAGCGGACGCAGATAAGCATAATCCTTGTAGGAAATGTATTCGTCTACATTGGATTCATTGATTCCCAGCTTCTGCACCTGTTCTGGCAGAAAACCGTGCTTAATCGCCCAATTAGTTTCTTTTCTGGTGAAGCCATAATCCCTCACCTTATGTCTGTACACCTGTCTGACCCAGCGTCTGGCTTCCCCACCGGTAAACCCTCTGGATGTAGGACCCAGTGCCAGGGCATTCAGTACCATCTTTCTGTGTTTTTTCATTGCCATTTTACTTTTTCGTCCTCCTGTTATAGTCTTCCGGGGAGTTAAAGTCCTCTGTGCCGTCCTCCAGCACTAAGAATTTCTCACCAATCCTCTTCTCATCGAAAGGCAGTCCCGTGAAGGACTGGTACACCTGCCATCCGATGCACTTTTCTATCTTTCCTGCAAGGAAGAGTTCCTTTACTCGTTCCACATGCTTTCTAAAAAGCTGTCCATCTGCAACCTTTACGGCCACTATGGATCTTTCATTTCCGAAGAACTGCAAGTCCTCAGCCTCAGTATTTATAATGCTTCCCATTGCTCTTTCGGAGTAGAAAGTATCTCCATATAGGAAGCAAACCTGATCCTCAATCAGTTCTTCTGTAAATCTATCTATCTCAAGATGGTTATTCTTCGGTTCATATCTTCTGGCTCCCGGTATCTCATATCTCTCATCATGTGAAGTTATAATGACTTCACATGTCGGATCGCCTTCCTTGAGCAGCCTCACCGTTCTGGCAAGCAACGTTTCACCGTCGATTGCGATGAGATGCTTAGGAATACCGTTGTAATTCTGCCACCGAGTTCCCTTTCCGTCTGCCATAATAATATATTTCATATCAAAATCTCTCCTCCAGGGGCTTACTTAATCACCTTATGGTATCTGTAGAAGTCTCCCAGCTCTTTATTTCTCTGACCGCCCCACAGCTGAATTATATTCACGCCAGATGAGGTATTTGCTTCAATTATACAGAAACCTTCTTCTGTGATTAAGATATCCCATG
>CAZLJV010000079.1:0-7559 GCA_964559965.1 uncultured Oscillospiraceae bacterium
ACCATCATGCCTACGGACAGGAAGAACACTGCACCGAAAACATCTTTCAGCGGTTTAGTCAGATGCTCAATTTTCTCGACATGGCTTGTGCCTGCCAGCAGTGAACCTGCCAGGAAAGCACCCAGAGCCGTAGAAAATCCTAGCCAATTTGCCAGAATTACCATGGCGAAGCAGACTCCGATGGAAATTACCGTCAGCATTTCCTCGTTCATGTACTGTATTGTCTTGTTCATAAATGTAGGAATTAGATAAATTCCCAAAATGAGCCATATAATTAAGTACAGCACCATCAGTGCCAGCGTTCCTACGATTTCGCCGCTGGAAACAGTCTGGCTTACAGAAAGTGTCGACAGAATAATCATCATGAAGATGCCCACAATGTCCTCCACTATCAAAGTCCCGAAGACCATTTCCGTATATTTCTTTCCCTTCAGATTCATCTCGTCGAAAACTTTAATGATAACTGTTGTGGAACTCATGGAGAGCATGCCTCCAAGCACAATGCTGTCCATAGTATTGAAGCCCAGCAACTGCCCCGCACCAAAACCTGCAAGCAGCATACCTATAACTTCAATAATGGCTGTTACGATGGCCGTACTTCCCACCTTCGCCAGCTTGTGCAGGTTGAATTCCAGCCCAAGATGGAACATTAGGAAAATTATCCCGATTTCACTCCATGTGCTTATAGCCTCCGTGTCCACCACCGTATGGAACAGCGGAAAATACGGGCTGATGAGAAATCCCGCCAGTATATATCCTAAAATCAGCGGCTGACGAATTTTTTTGAACAGAATCATGACGATTCCCGCCGTCAGCATCATATATGTTAAATCCGTTATCAATACGGGTATATGCATTCGATTTTCTCCTTTTTATTTCTTGATTTCGGCATTCCCAGCCGAGCCTCATTCAATACATGCCTCAGTTCAGCTCGCTCTTAATCCGCCAGATTTACATAGCTTGCCGCCATATGCCCTACATTATTATTTGAGCCCATAACCCACAAGATGTCGTCCTTTGCCAACAGCAGTTCAGGGTCCGGCATGAGAATCGGATATCCGTCCTTCTGCAATCCCAAAATCAGCACATCCCACTTTTCTCGCAGGCCGCTCTGTCTTATAGTCTTCCCCGCAAAATCTTCGTCGCCGTAGATCTTTATGGCGCAGGCTGACAGCGCATTTTCCACATCAGGATAGTCCGTCTCCATGAAGGTTTTCATACTTCTCAGCGGCTTAGTCTGAATCAGATTGGTCAAACTGTAGAAGTTTAGAAGCGCTTTTTCCTCCCCTACTACGAAAACTTTGTCACCGGCTTCGATGGTCATTTTGCTATTTGGAAGAATGGTCTGCTTCCTTGTTTCCGCATGGCGAATTTTAACTACATAAACATTATAGTGATAACCCCAGCGCAAATCTGCAAGCGGAGTATCCAGATACTCTGCACCTTCTGGTGCAATAAACGATAATATGTGCAGCTTTTCGTCCATCCATGTCTGATGATTTCCTGCTCGTTCTTCCTGAGCTATAATTCTCTCATTGAAGTTGCGCAAAAATCTTGTTTCCATCTGTAAATATGCTGTCGCCATGAAGCCTTTTTTGGAAAGTACCACAAGGGCGATAGTAACGAAAAATGCCAGCCAGATTGGATGTACTTCGAAGAACATCCACAGCGGAACCATGGCGATAACTGTAATAACCACCAGCTTCATTCCATTTAGAACAAGCAGTGGCAGATGGAAGGAAACCTGCTTCAGCCATAATGATGTGAAGAGGTTATTATGCAGATTCAGATAAGGTCTTACAAATAATGCCATTATGGAATATATCAGAAGACATGATAAGATTCTGCTTGGCATATCTGGAAAATGTGCCTCAAGTGCAGGATCCACAATGGTTACGCCCACAATGGCCGCCACAAGCATCAGTCCTCCATAAACAACTAATCTGAAGAAGTAGAGCTTGATATATGCATACCAGTCCTTATCCTGTTCTTCCTCCTGCTGCTCAGCAGATGTATACTTGCCTAATTTTTCATTAGCCTTATCCGATAAGTGAGACTGCACGAAATTTACAAGCCAAGGTGCAGCCTTTATGCAGTATGGCGTTGTGAATGTGGTTATAACAGAAACTGCTACTACAATCGGATACAAGAAATCGCTTGTTACTCCCAGGCTCATACCTAAGGACGCTATGATAAATGCAAACTCCCCGATCTGAGCAAGAGCCAGACCGCCAGAAATTGAATTTTCAATATTTTGCCCAGAAAGCAGAAGGCCCAGACCGTTAAATACGACTTTGCCGACGATAGTAACGATGATGATTACTATGATAGGAACAGCATACTTCATAATCATGGCAGGGTCTACCATCATACCTACGGAAAGGAAGAATACTGCGCCGAACATATCTTTTACGCCCATGGTCAAGCGTTCAACACGTTCTACATGAATGGTTCCTGCCAGCAGCGATCCGGAAAGGAATGCACCCAGCGCTGTAGAAAATCCCAGCCAGTCAGCTAAAAGCACCATACCGAAGCAGATACCTATGGATACTACAAGCACCATTTCGTCATTCATATATTGAATTGTCTTATTTAAGAATGTTGGAATCAGATATATGCCTAAAATCAGCCAAATTACCAGGTAAAGCAGCATGAGAGCCAGACTTCCCACAACCTCTCCACCGGATACGTTTTGGCTTACGGAAATGGTAGATAGAATTACCATCATAAAGATGCCTAAGATGTCCTGCACCACCAGTGTGCCGAATACGGCTTCGGAGTACTTTTTCTTTTTAAGTCCCAGCTCGTCGAAGACTTTGATGATTACCATGGTCGAGCTCATGCAAAGCATGCCTCCCAGCACAATGCTGTCCATGTTGCTGAATCCCAGCAGTTTCCCTGCTCCAAATCCTAAGGCAAGCATACCTATGACTTGGATTATGGTCGTTACGATAGCTGTACTTCCCACTTGAGCTAACTTATGCAGATTAAATTCCAGCCCAAGATGGAACATTAGGAATATAATGCCGATTTCACTCCATGTATGTATGGCACTAGTATCTGCAACCGTCATGAACAGCGGAAAATATGGGCTCATCAAAAAACCTGCCAATATGTATCCCAATATCAGCGGCTGTTTAATCCTTCTAAAAATAATTGTAATAACTCCGGCTGTCAGCATCATGATGGCCAAGTCTGAAATTAAAGCTGGTATGTGCAAACTCGTTCCCCTCTTTCTTTAATTTTATGTTTCATATACTCGATAGCTTCGTGCAGCGTGCGGCGCGTGCATCTCACGCCTACTCAAGTACAAAAAAGCCGTGCAGCCTCAAAACCCTGGGCAGGCACGGCAGCATATTCATTTTAGCCTATTTTACTAAATTCCTCGCGGATTGCTTCCATATGTTTAGGATTTGAAAGCAGCTCAGCCGCCGTCAAGGCAAATCCCTTTGCATAAATCAAGCAGTTATCCAGCGCCTGCTGGCTGCAAGTCATCTCCGCAAACTCGATTGTATGTGGGTCATAAGACTTTCCGCTTCCGTTCGGACCCATTCCTGCTGACAGCTGAGCCGCAGGACACTGATAGCTCACATCGCCGAAGTCAGATGAACCTCCAATTGGATCTGTTCCAAATCTTATTACATCCACGCCGAACTTTTCAACCTGCTGACAAGCCAGCTCACTGAGATACTGATTAGTACATACGTCCTTAAAGTCTTCCTCAGCTTTGGAAATCTTATATGTACAGCCTGTGCCTATTGCAGCACCCTGTGCGCAGGCTTCAATCTTCTTGAACAGTTCTTCCACATATGCAATCTTATGCGCGCGAATGTAGAACAATGCAGAAGTATAATCCGGAATAACATTGGCAGCAGAACCGCCATGTGTAATAATTCCGTGGATTCTGGCATCGTCCTTAGTCTGCTGACGCAGCGCATTCACCAGGTTAAAGAAGTTAATCATAGCATCCAGCGCATTGATTCCTTCTTCTGGCAAAAATGCCGCATGAGCAGTCTTACCGAAAAATTCAATCTTACGGGCAAACATGGCAGAAGTGTTCACTGAACTTCCGTGCTGCTCAAAAGGATGAGCCATGAGAGCCACATCATATTCCTTAAATGCACCTTTATTGCTCATTGCAACCTTCGCGCCCTCTGTTTCCTCTGCCGGCGTACCGATTACATGCACCTCGCCGCCCAGCTCGTCTACAATTTTACGCATCGCAATCCCGGAGCCAGTACCAATCATTGCAATCAAATTATGTCCGCAGGCATGTCCCAAATCTGGCAAAGCATCATACTCAGCCAGCATAGCAATCTTCAGTCCAGGCTTGCCGCTTCTGTAAATGGCACGGTAAGATGTAGGAATCCCTAAAAACTGTTCTTCCACCTCAAAACCATACTTGCGCATCAGCTCTACCTGCCACTGACATGCCTTGAATTCCTGCTTTCCCAATTCTGGATTTGCATGAATATCCAGCGCCAGCTTCTTCAAATCTGCCTCTGCCTCCGCTACAGCCTGCTCAATCACATTTCTAAATCTATCTGTGTTTGTGTTTGTTGAAACATGAATATCACCCATAAAAACCTCCTGCGCTTGCATTCTCTTTCTTATAGTATACCCTCTGATAAGCTATCTGCCAAGTGGAGTTTTTTTGAAATTTTTCAGGCCCATCTACATCAAACCTATAGTAAACCTACAGCCAGCTTGTAACAAAAATCTCCAGTCCGATGAAAATTAAAATCACGCCCCCCAAAATGCCAGCCTTACCAGCAAGTTTGGTTCCGAATTTTTTGCCAAGAAACAGGCCGCCCATGCAAATGAAGAATGTCACGACTGCAATAACGAGACATGCAACCAGCGCATGAACCCAGTCATATTCCGCGATTGTGAATCCAACCGACAGTGCATCGATAGATGTCGCAACCCCCTGCACCAACAGCGCCATAAAGCCAACCGCCGGAACTTCTTCCTCGCTGTCCTTATTTCTGATGCCCTCTAGCAGCATCTTTCCGCCTATGTACCCCAGCAAAATCAGCGCAATCCAAGGTATACATTTCTCGAAGGATTTGAAGTGCTGAGCGATTGTCGAAACGCAAATCCAGCCTATCATCGGCATTGCAAACTGGAAGAATGCGAATACTCCTGCAATACCGCACATTCTTGGTTTCTTCATAGTCGGCTCATTCAGTCCGTTTGCCAGTGATACTGAAAATGCGTCCATGGCAAGTCCCACTCCTAATAATACGCTGTTAAAGAAAAACATAAAATCCCAACTCATCTTTTTTCCTCTGCTTTCTACTTCATATAAATCTTAATAATAAAATACCTCTGTACAGCTGCATGACATCATATTCCTTAAATGCACCTTTATTGCTCATTGCAACCTTCGCGCCCTCTGTTTCCTCTGCCGGCGTACCGATTACATGCACCTCGCCGCCCAGCTCGTCTACAATTTTACGCATCGCAATCCCGGAGCCAGTACCAATCATTGCAATCAAATTATGTCCGCAGGCATGTCCCAAATCTGGCAAAGCATCATACTCAGCCAGCATAGCAATCTTCAGTCCAGGCTTGCCGCTTCTGTAAATGGCACGGTAAGATGTAGGAATCCCTAAAAACTGTTCTTCCACCTCAAAACCATACTTGCGCATCAGCTCTACCTGCCACTGACATGCCTTGAATTCCTGCTTTCCCAATTCTGGATTTGCATGAATATCCAGCGCCAGCTTCTTCAAATCTGCCTCTGCCTCCGCTACAGCCTGCTCAATCACATTTCTAAATCTATCTGTGTTTGTGTTTGTTGAAACATGAATATCACCCATAAAAACCTCCTGCGCTTGCATTCTCTTTCTTATAGTATACCCTCTGATAAGCTATCTGCCAAGTGGAGTTTTTTTGAAATTTTTCAGGCCCATCTACATCAAACCTATAGTAAACCTACAGCCAGCTTGTAACAAAAATCTCCAGTCCGATGAAAATTAAAATCACGCCCCCCAAAATGCCAGCCTTACCAGCAAGTTTGGTTCCGAATTTTTTGCCAAGAAACAGGCCGCCCATGCAAATGAAGAATGTCACGACTGCAATAACGAGACATGCAACCAGCGCATGAACCCAGTCATATTCCGCGATTGTGAATCCAACCGACAGTGCATCGATAGATGTCGCAACCCCCTGCACCAACAGCGCCATAAAGCCAACCGCCGGAACTTCTTCCTCGCTGTCCTTATTTCTGATGCCCTCTAGCAGCATCTTTCCGCCTATGTACCCCAGCAAAATCAGCGCAATCCAAGGTATACATTTCTCGAAGGATTTGAAGTGCTGAGCGATTGTCGAAACGCAAATCCAGCCTATCATCGGCATTGCAAACTGGAAGAATGCGAATACTCCTGCAATACCGCACATTCTTGGTTTCTTCATAGTCGGCTCATTCAGTCCGTTTGCCAGTGATACTGAAAATGCGTCCATGGCAAGTCCCACTCCTAATAATACGCTGTTAAAGAAAAACATAAAATCCCAACTCATCTTTTTTCCTCTGCTTTCTACTTCATATAAATCTTAATAATAAAATACCTCGGTACAGCTGCATGCCATACCGAGGTCAAAATCACTTTAGACGAACTCCACGCATAGCAAAAACTGCTAACGTGAGTCTCGCAATTTGAAACAAGCCAGGTTCATTATCTAAAATCCTATAGTATATTGAACCAGTATGTTGACTTGTTACGCAGATTAAAGCCTGCGCTCGCTACTCCCTCACACAAGGTCAACATATTTTATCATATCTGCACTAATAAAGCAAGAGATTTGTCCATGCTTGTGCGAAAATGCTAACGCTTCCTATTTCTTCTGTGGCACCAGCAGTATGAAAACTAAAGCGCATACCAGCATCAAAATCGGATAATACGCATAAGGGATAAGTGCATAAGTGGAAATTCCTGCTGCGGCTGCCGCATAGAGCATCTGCGCACCGTATGGAATCAGCCCCTGACCAACCGATGCAAAAATATCAAGCAAGGACGCACTTCTGCGTGGGTCAATTCCATATTCCGCACTGATTTCCTTTGCAATAGGCCCTGCCAATACGATGGCAATCGTATTATTAGCAGTGGACAAATCCACACCTAAAACCAGAGCACCGATAGACAGCATCGCACCTTTTTTAGATTTAGTATGTCTATGAATAAAGCTGAGTACGAAATCAATACCGCCATATTCTTTGACCAATGCAGAAATCGCTGCGACAGTAATAGAAATTACAGTAATATCATACATGCCCGTCACACCAGTTCCAATGCTGGCAAACATAGTACCAAATGTGAGTGTACCTGTAATCAGACCAGCTAAAACAGACGTAATTGTACCGATTATCAGCACTACGAAAACATTTATTCCCACAAGTGCACCGACTAAAACAAGAATATATGGTATAACCTGAATTATATTATACTCACCGATAGTAACTTCAGAAGCACCGCCCAGAGTGCTGAAAAAGTAAATTACAGCAGTAACAATAGCCGCAGGAAGAACAATTAAAAAGTTCATTTTGAACTTGTCGC
>CAZLJV010000080.1:0-7550 GCA_964559965.1 uncultured Oscillospiraceae bacterium
TTATAAATCAGATGTTTTTCAGATAGTCCTTCAGTTTTTCGAGGGCTTTCTTTTCGATGCGGGAAACGTAGGAACGGCTTATATCAAGCTTTGCAGCGATTTCGCGCTGGGGAAGCGGCTCGGTGTCGTTGAGGCCATAACGCATGATGATGACCTCTTTTTCCCTTTGCGTCAAAATCTCATCTAATGCGTCGTATAACTTGCTCACCTGGATTTTCAGGCTGATTGTTTCCAATATTTCATCGGCATCTGTGCCTAAAATGTCGTTGAAACTTATCTCGTTGCCGTCCTGATCCATGCCGATGGGCTGGTTTAGAGAAACTTCGGCACGATTTTTACGAGTTGCACGTATGCTCATGAGTATTTCATTAGCTATGCTCACATGGACACCGTAACAGGTTTCACAATATTCCAGAAGATTGACAGAAAAATACAGATGTAGTATCATCTAATTAGTTGATGCTACATCTATTTTGTTTGTATATTTAATTTTTAGCACAGTGCAAATATCCAAAGGGGGCAGACACATGGACTTATCGAAACACCAAATTACGAAAATCGCAAGAGAGGCTAACTAGCTGGTGATTCGAGTTGCAGTGGTTGAACGATGGGGAAGAAGGCGCAGAACATGAATAAGGGAAGACAGATTAAGCTAAAAGAATATTTTTTGAAAGAAAGAAAAGTCCTGTTGGTCGTAACACTTACAGGAATCGTCTACAACATAGGCATGGTGGCTGGCCCGTGGTTTGAGGGACAGATGGTGCAGCTGCTGTGCGATGTTTTGCTGGGAAAAAGGCGGCCGAGCCAGATGGTCGCAGTTGCAGCAAGCTATGCAGTCGTCATCGGCGTGGTGCAGGGCATGCGGTATCTGAAGCGGCTTTATGTGCGTAAATTTGCTAATAATGTAAGCTGCAGTATGAGGCTGACACTTTTTGAAAACCTGCTATACCAAAATCTGGGCGGCCACAACGCTCAAGCTGCGTCAAGTTCGGACGATTTGTCCAGCGTGAGCGATTCGCATAGCGTTCATTACGATTCCGGTTCTGTGATGGCGAAGATAATTTCCGATGCGGATCAGTGCGTGGAGGGCATGCGCAAGTTCGTCACTGAGATTTTCGACACAGGCGTGGTGATGGTTGCATATGCGGCCATGCTGATTTACTACGATTTCAGGTTGACAATAATAGCCATGATTTTTCCACCAATCGCATACATACTGGCCGAGAAACTGAAAAAAGTCGTGACGGAAAATACGGCTCGAAGTCGTGAAAGTTTGTCACGCCTCAATGCAGATACGCTGGAACGAGTTTCCAATGCTGTGACATACAGAGTCTATGGACAGGAAACCAATCGCAATCGTGAATACGAATCGTCATTAGACGATTATGAACACAAAGCCGTCCGCGCAAACATATGGGAAAACATCATGCCTCCTATATACCTTGCAATTTCAATGGTTGGAGCGATTGTGATACTGTGGTTCGGCAGCAAAAATGTCATAGGCACTGGCTGGCGGCCATGGGATGTAGCGGCGTTCACTACATATTTTGCGTGTTATCGTAAGTTGGCGGCGAAAGCGTCTAAGTCGGCTAAACTGTTCAACTCTGTACAGAAAGCCAAGGTTTCATGGGGTCGAATCAAGCCTTACCTGCAAAATCTGTCCACCCCAGACTCTCTTCCTGATCTGGAAGGTTCGCTTTCAGTTTCGGGTCTTTCTTTTGCATATCCAAGCGCAGCTTCTGGTGGGAAGCGTCTGTTTAATGATGTGAATTTCAGCGTGAAGCCGGGACAGATTGTGGCGTTAAGCGGCCCTGTTGCATGCGGAAAAACCACGTTTGGGAAGATTTTGATAGGAGAACAGCCGTATGAGGGCTGCATCAAGGTGGGCGAGCAGGTGCTTTCGACTAAGGGGGATTCCTATGATTGGCGAATAGGATATATGGGGCATCAGCCGCAGCTTTTCAGTGGAACTATTGAGGAAAACATCTGCATGGGTACTGCTGGCTCGGGCGGGCGGCTTGATGTGTGGGCCGCTCTTCGCCTTGTGTGCATGGATGAAGAGGTTAGAAATTTCCCTGACGGAATCAATACATATATTGGAAGTGAGGGAATGGCTCTGTCAGGCGGTCAGCAGGCGAGAATCGCTTTGGCGCGCACGCTGTATCACAAACGCCATATTATGGTGCTGGACGATCCGTTTTCAGCACTGGATTCGGAGACGGAAGCGAAAATTTTTAAGAATTTGAAGGAGTATGCGTCCGACTGCGTTGTTATTCTAATCACTCACAGGCAGGAACTGTTTTCGCAGATGGATGCTGTCTTATGGATTGAAAATGGGAAGGTGGTGGAAAAATGAAAAAGATGTTCGATGTGCTTAACATGATTAAAGCTAAATACATAATATCGCTTGTCGTGACCATTTGCATTTCGGTATTTTTGTCAGTGCTTCCACCGCTTGTACTGGAAAACATAATCGACAACTTAGCCAGCGGAACTCCAATTTTACTTTCTGCAGCTGTAGGATATTTCGCAATTGTTGCACTCTCTGGATTTGCAGAGGCAGCCAAGGAAGGCATGATAATCATCTTCGGCCAGAAAGTAATGCATGGAATCAGAACTGAAATGTGCCAAAAACTAAATCGTCTACCTGCATCATACTTCGTTGACCATGCTCCAGGGGAGATAGTTTCTCACTTCACTAATGATGTTCAGACTATCGACAGCCTTTTTTCGTCGGGAATAGTAAGCATGATTGCCGATGTGTGCAAGATGGCGGCTGTACTGTTTGTGGTTTACCGTAAAAGTATGGGTTTGGGGCTTATGCTCACGGCAGTAACACCGATTTTGTTCATAATGACACGCCAATTCCAAAAACGCACTCAGGCAGCGCAAACTGAAAACCTCCGTGCTATCGGCTCTGCAAACCAGCAGATTCCTGAGGCTCAGAAGAATCTGCGCACCATCAGCCTGCTGCAAAAACAGCCGTACATGATAGGTCGCTACCGCAAATCAATCGACGATAGTTTCCAGGCGCAGGAGCGTTCCAACTTCTACGATTCGATTTACTCGCCGATAATCATATTCACAAGCTCAGCGATTATCGGCATCGTCATGGCACTGGCCGCCCAAAACGGCATGATGCGTGAATTTTTCGGCATGTCTGTGGGGACTGCGGCTGCATTGATTGCTTATGTCGGAAGTTTTTTCGAGCCGCTTGAGAGCATCGGCATGGCCCTGCAAAATATCCAGTCCGCAATTTCCGGCATAAAGCGCATCAGCGATTTTTTCGGAGAAGATGAAGATGTCTTAGCGACCACAATATCCACGCACCAATGCGGACAGATCACCGCTGCTGCCGTTCCGTCTGAGTCGGCTGTCGTTGTCAGCCTGTCTCATGTGGACTTTTCATACGGCCCTGAAAGGCCAGCAGTCCTGCAAGACTTCTCTATGGAGGTCGAAGAAGGGGAAGACATAGTATTGATGGGAAGAACTGGCGCCGGCAAAAGTACCATACTCAAGCTCATAGTCGGCTTGTATACACCGCAGAACGGAAAAGTCTCCGTCTGCGGGCAAGACCCAAGGCAGATTGCCGAGTCAGAGAGGCGGAAGTTTGTGGGATATGTTCAGCAACAGTTTTCTATGATTTCAGGAACTGTTGGTGAGCAGGTGTCGCTTAAAGATCCGCTGGTTACAACATCGCAAATAGAAACAGCGCTAAAAACAGTGGGATTATACGATGCAGTCGAAAATCTGCCCGATGGGTTGAATACAAAGTGTGAGGAATCAACTTTTTCGCAAGGTCAGTTTCAGCTGTTATCCATCGCACGAGCTATTGTGCTAAATCCAAAGCTGCTTCTTTTCGATGAAATAACAGCAAATCTGGATAAAAAAACAGAAACCATGGTCCTCAAAGCCCTCAATGCTGCTGCAGAGAGCCGAACCACAATTTCTGTGTCACATCACGCATATGAAAGTTCTACGAAGCACTTCTATAAATTAGATTACCATCTCTAAAAAACGGGCGGCGTTCAGCTACTAATTGAACGCCGCCCAGTTTATTTTGCTTCTTAGCCCTAAAAAGTCTAAGCACTAAATAGTATTCAGTGCAATTCTGTCTTCAGGAATTTCTCTTTCTGTATATTCTTCATCAGTCATACCGATAGCAACTGCGCATGCAGGTGTGAAACCTTCTGGAATACCAAGTTTTGCAATTAATTCCTTGTTTGCACTTAAAGCGACAGTGCAGCCCCAGATGTGGCATACGCCTACACCTTCATTTACTGCAGCCAGGGACATATCCTGTGCCACGATTGCTGCGTTGGAGTAACCAACATTATCCGCAGAAGCTGTGGAAACGATGATCAGTTCAGGAGCACCATATAAGAAACTGCGGTTTTCCATCTTTGTAACGTTTGCAGCATTTTGCTCTAATTCAGCCAGCATTTCTTTGCTCTTTACATCTGTTAAATGTAAAGTTTCATACTTAGCTAATCCAACAGGGGATGCGTTAGCAGCGTGCAGAATTTTTTTGCGAACTTCATCAGAAATTGCTTCACCATTGAAAGAACGAATACTTCTACGAGTATCAAAAATTTTAGTTAATTCCATAAGTCTACCTCCGTATGCTATTTTTACTATACTTTATTCTACTACTTCCGTAAAAATATTCAAGATGTTAGATTGTGAAGATTTAGCGTACATTGTGATTACGTGCAGTGCGATTGAGGGCAAGGAGCTGCTGAACCCGAATCCAGTCATTTCCGGAAATCAATCCGGTATGCTTGCCGACGGAAATAATCCACTGGTCCATAGGAAGATGTTTCGTGGAGTGACCTCGTTCCTGCTGTGTCCGGTTGTATGCCATAATCCCGTGAATGCCGTCGAATACGTCTTTTTCTGAATAGAGCGATGCACCGCTTCGGAGAAAAAAATCGTAGGCATTGAGATCCGCAATGAGGTAGACGGGATTCTGCAGTATAGCACGTATTGAGAAGCGGGTGAAGTGTTTGCCGTTCTTAGAGAAAAGTCCAAGACTGCGCAGCTCGGCTTCAGTCTGCGTTAGGGATTGAGTTTGAAGATAGAGCTGGTAGATGGTCCTAATTGTGCCTGCTTCGGTGGGAATTAGTTTAAGTTTGCATGATTTTTTCGTCTTTCCGTCCACGGTTATGGTTTTTATGGCTTCAGACTCGTAACCAGTGGGCGTAATTCCGCCAAGCCAGCGGCCTGTTTTAGCTAATTCACACATGTTGTCTCTGATACGCTCAGCGATGGTTTCACGTTCCAACTGTGAAAAAACTGATGCAATATACATCATGGCACGCCCCATGGGACTGCTTGTATCAAACTGCTCCTTTATGGAAATGAATGCTATATCCAGATGAGCTAATTCGTCTATCAAATACGAAAAGTCGCTGATGCTGCGGCTTATGCGATCCAGTCTGTAGACTACGATTGCGCTGAGAAGATGATTTCGGGCATCATTCATCATGCGCTTAAAGTCTGGGCGATTGGTATTACCTCCGGAAAAACCTTCATCTTCGTAAAGTAAGATTTTGCTGGAGGCGGATTCGCCGTAGTGGGTGATGATGTATTTTTTACAAAGCTCAGTTTGATTTTCAATGCTTTCGCCTTTTTCGGTCAATTTTGATTTCCTTGAATAAATTGCGAAATTTCCTTCGTTCTGCATGATATAAACCCTCCCGCACTACATCCATATTAGCGAAATATGGAATGTAGAACGGAAGAATAAAAAACTTAGCTCGCTTCTAATCTGTTACAGGCTGGGTTTGGAGTATAGTTCGTTCCTTTCCAGAAGTGTACGAAGTTGTGCAATTTCTTCCTTAGTAAGGCTGCTGTTGCAAAGGGCATTTGCGAAGATGGACAGGTTTCCGCCACAAAGCTTCTTAATGAAATTCGTGCTCTGGGATGCGAGGTAATCCTGCTGCGAAATCAGCGGCGTGTAATAACTTTTTCGTCCTATTTTTGCGGCGGATTACATCTTTCGTATCACTAAATGTATTTGAATTTGTAACCATTTGAATCACCTCTTAATAACATCTAAATTATCATACTCTATAACTGTAGAGTGAGTTTGCCAAGCCGTAAATGTGCGCCGCCTTTACCTACCACATAAAGATGAAGGAGAATTAGTGAGCAATCTGTCCGGTCTGGGTACGATACATCTGTGCATATCGTCCGTTGTATTGCATTAGCTGTTCATGATTTCCATGCTCAACAATTTGGCCATTTTCCATTAATAAGATCAAATCAGAATCTCGGATTGTTGACAACCGATGAGCGATGATAATAGATGTACGATCTTTAGTGATTTCCAGCATAGTTTTTCGTATCCGTTGTTCGGTTACGGTATCCACTGAGCTGGTTGCTTCGTCCAGAATCAGGATTGGAGCATTCGTGAGCATTGCCCGAGCAATCGTCAAAAGCTGCCGTTCGCCTTGGCTTAATTGGGCACCGCCTTGCTTTAATACGGTGTCGTAGCCTTGGGGTAAGCGACGGATAAAATTATCTGCTCCAACCATTTTTGCTGCGTTTACAACTTGTTCAAAGGAAACATTTTCTCTTCCATAGCAAATATTTTCTCGAATACTCATACCAAAAAGTGCGGTATCCTGAAGAACGACTCCGAAAGCACTGCGAAGGTCTTCCATTTTATATTCCCGCAAATCGTGTCCATCTAGGAGAATACTGCCGTCATCTACATCATAAAAACGGGTCAGCAGATTAATAAATGTAGTTTTTCCAGCACCGGTAGATCCTACTACGGCAACTTTTGTTCCAGCTTTCAAGTGAATACTCACATCTTTGAGAATAGGCTGTTCAGGAACATATCCAAAAGTTACATGATCGAATATAACTTCACCGACTGGATGTTTCAATGGCAATGCATTTGGTAGATCTTCCGGTTCGCTGTTTTCGTCCAGAATCTCAAAGACTCTCTCAGCACCAGCCACTGCAGTTTGAAAGTTATTATAAATATTTGCAATGTCTACAAAAGGTCGTGAAAATTGTTTGGAATATAAGAGGAAACTTGAAATCAGTCCAACTTCAAGGAGACCATTGGCTGCCATTACACCACTTATAACAGCGACCAGGACATAATTAAAATTGTTGATCACATTCGTAAGAGGCATCAAATAACCGGACCATATCTGGGCTTTTGTTGCTACATCACAAAGCAGTTGGTTGTTTTCCTCGAACTGTTTCAATAGTGTTTCTTCCTGATGAAAGGCTTTTACAATAGAAAGACCAGAGACACTTTCTTCTACCTGTCCATTTAAACGTCCCAATGCTTCCTGCTGTAAGCTGAAAAGTTTTCGCGTATGATGCGTAATGATTCTGGTCAGTAGGAAGATGCAGCCTACCGAGAGAAATGCGATACAGGTCAGTAAGAGATTCATTCGGAGCATGATGATCAGTACGCCGATAATGGTAAAGAAATATGTCATTAATTGCGATAAAGAATCTGAAATCGTAGTACTGATATTGTCCACATCATTGGTCAGACGGCTCATCAATTCTCCGTGACGTTT
>CAZLJV010000081.1:0-7511 GCA_964559965.1 uncultured Oscillospiraceae bacterium
GCTTAGCAGGCTCAGTAGGCTTAGGGTCAGCAGGCTTTTCAGCAGGAAGCTTATCACCAGTATGGGAAGCTTTAGGCAACTCAACAGTAACGGTTCTGCTAGTGCAGCCGCTCTTATAACTTCTTACACGTAATGTATCATCAAGGTCAACATAAATCGCCTTGGTGTATTTTTTTGCCTGTTTTGTCGGCTTAGTGCCGTCAGTGGTGTAGTACATGGTAGTCTTAGAGTCCATTGGAGTCATAGTAACCTTGTACATCTTCTTACCGCTCTTGGTAACTACAGACACGTCAACAACAGGAGCCTTAACCTTGATGGTGTACTCCCTAGAACGAATTTTGCTCTTAACGCCTTTCTTGACTGCGATGGCACGCACTCTGGTTGTTTTCTTAATGGTAATTGCTTCAGTATATACCTTGGATTTTGTAGTAGGTTTGGAGCCATCAGTGGTATAGTAAATCTTGGCACCCTTTTCGGCTGTCAGTGTCAGTTTAACAGACTTTGTGTAAGTACCCTCTTTCTTACTGAACTTAGGCATAGAAACCTCGGAGTCAGATGCTGCGTAAGCAGATACAGGTACAAGAACTGTGGTTAATACCAGTGCCAGTATAATTAAAATGCTGATAGTCTTCTTCATAATGGATTCTCCTATTATAGATGTATTTGGAATGGATTGTATAATATTTGAAATTTATTATATATTCGAATATCAGAAATATTTCCAATATTTTAATAAACGAAACTTTTTTTAAAATATAACATATTTTCCTGTCTTTATCAAGACTCAGGCAGTTTTCGGTGATATTCCTTTTCTGAAATTTGTATCATATATAAATTTTAGAAAGGAGTTTTTTATGTACGGAAGTTCCAAGATTGAGCTGAATGACCTCACGCAAGTGGAGATAGACCACCTGCAGCAACTCTCTGAAATGAGCAGAGCATTGTATAACCGTGCTATGGGAGTGCTGATAGACACCTACGAAAACTCAGGCAAGGTGTTGTTCTACGATACTCTGAAACCCCTGATTAAGGACTCGGACGAGTACAAAACCATGACAGGCTTCTATTTTGCCATACTCGACGCTGCTGTTGCGGACTTCCGCAAGTATCTGGCAACAGACGTCTATGTACTCAGCAAGCCAGACCATGTGCTGGAAGTAAAGAACCTCACCAAGTTCTATCCACCGAAACTTCGGGAAGAACCACGCTGTATAGAAGTGAAGAAACCACTGATAAAGGACGAGTTCATAATTCTCCCTGCCACACGTCGGACACCACCTGTTTATCTGAGACT
Organism: uncultured Oscillospiraceae bacterium; assembly: GCA_964559965.1. Classification (GTDB taxonomy): domain Bacteria; phylum Bacillota; class Clostridia; order Peptostreptococcales; family Anaerovoracaceae; genus RGIG7179. Next base: position 1,295 of record CAZLJV010000081.1, read on the forward strand.
CCCTGAGTGTTATAGAAATAAGGATATCCGAACCGTAACAGTCAGACCACTTCATAACATGACACACTGGGAACTGGTGATAAGCTACCCAGTAGCAACCGTTCACCATGACAACCTTGACTGTACCCGTGCTCTGGGGATAGACCTTGGCATGGTGAACTTCGCTACCTGTGCCGACAGCGAGACTGGGGAATGCTTCATTATAGATGGTAAGCAGTTGAAATCCATCTTACAAGGGTACTGTAAGTATCTGGCGGTGCTTCGCAAGGCAAGCAGCCAGAATGATACCAAACGTATTGCCAGTCTGAAAAAGAAAACGTACCAGCGGATAAACAACTATGTCGGCAAGAGTACGTCCTATATCGTCAAATACTGTTTGGAACATAATATAGGCAAGGTATGCCTTGGGTGGGGCGTTCATTTCCAAGGAAAGAACGCAAATCCGAACTTCTCATTGGGCGTGAACAATCAGCTCTACTACCTGTTCCCCTTTGCCAGATTCAAGAACGCATTAAAGTTTCGCTGTGAGTTCCACGGTATCCAGTTTGTTCTGGTTGATGAAGCCTACACCAGTCAGGCTAGTGCTTTGGACAAAGACTATATGCCAGAGCATATTGTCAATGACAAGCAGCAGTTTTCTGGCAAGCGTATTTACAGAGGGCAGTACATGAGCGGTGATGGTATCAAGGTTAACGCAGACCAGAACGCAGTATGGAACATCTTACGGAAAGGTAATGTCAGACTCCCCTTTTTAGAGGGCGTAGACAGTAGAGGTCTTGTATCGCCATACAGAGTGCGAGTCATATAGGACTTAGCAAAGGGCTGGAAAAGGATACACAGCTTCCCATACTTCAAAATGCTGTCCAGGCGTTCCGCTTGGACAGCATCCTATTTTTTTGAAAGGAGCGATTACAATGCTAAAGAAAGAAGAAGCAGACCGCGTCGACTTATATCTTGAAACACATTACTGCCTGAATGAATCTGACATGGAATACCTGTCAGATGTGGATGAACTGGTTATAGATTGTAGCCTTGACGCTGACTACTGTAAGAAAAACGCAGACAGGCTCTTAGCGACAGCAGAAGATGTTCACCGCAAAATGTCCGCAGTTTTCATGCTTGAAACCTGTTCCCCACGGCTTCTGTATTATCAGGAAAGCTATTATCAGCTTCTGACGCTCCATGCGAAAGCAACAGGTAAGGATGATACTGCTCCCCTTGCCATGCTCTGCTTTTCATCGTCATTCGATTTATTCTGGCTTCAAAAGGTAAAGCATGAGGGGTAGAACACTTTCTTGTTATGTTTTGCGGAGAAAAATACTACATTATATTATGAACTGAATATTGGGGGTAATAGCAATGTCGATATTACATGACGCAGAGCAGAGAGCATTAGAGGACGTATTCGATGAAGAATATCTGTCAAAGTCCTTTGATGAATGGGTTGAGATGATGGAACATGAATATAGAGACATTGAGAGTCCTTAATATTGTGTTCGCTTCTATGAAGCGTTCATTATCCTCCTCAAGCAAATACAATGGACGGAATTAAACTGGCAGAAAAACTAAATGGTCGGAATACATACACTCAGCACCCAACAGGGTGCTTTTTCATTGCTCAAACCTTTTGTTCGACACCTTTTGATTATATTTTTCAGATTCCGACAGTATGATAACTATATAAAATAAAAATCTAAAGAAAAGGAGCGTTTCACTATGACCTATTCTATTGAAACTAAAAATGTAAAATTACTAGACCACCCTACACTGGTGGCAACCATGACCGTTGTTATCAACGATGAAATCGAAGTGAATAACTGTAAGCTGGTGTACTCCGAAAAGCTGAAGAGCTACAAGATTTTCTACCCTAGCACAGAATACACTTCCACTAAGACACACAAGACGGCATACTTCCCATTGGTGAAGTTATCCGCAGCACTACAGGCTAAGGGTCTTGCAGCTGCGATTGAAGCCTACGAAAAAGAAAAGAATAAGTAAAAGCCATTTTCCATTTTTCCTTTCCTTATTATAGCCAGACGATTAGTGTCTGGCTTTTTTAATTAAAGTGTTCGGCATCACTTTTGTGATGATCGAACACTTTTATGGAATATTTTGAATAAGACTGGCATATAATGTGCCCTTTTGGTAGAACTCGTTTGGTGTCGGTGTAGAGCATGATTACATGATTTTTTGCAGTTTGAAAAGCATACCTTACTAATAGCTCGTTAACATCAGATTGCTCTGATGGCAGCAAACATTACGTTTGCTTAGTTTCGAACTAAAAAAATAAAACCGAAAGGAGTCTTACACCATGAGTAAGCCTATAAACCGAATTAAAGCTACTGCCTTAAATAACCGTTTCAAACATAAGCACATAACACCAGTGATGGTTGATAAAGCAAATACTGCTAATCTGATACAACTGCTTATCTGGTGGGATGAAAGCAAAATCCTCTTTGAGAACCGCCAGTTCCTACTGAAAGAAGACAAACATTGCGTAGTATATGATGATATGCTATACAATCATTACACAGGAGAGACGTTCAATCCGATTAACACGCTGATGGTCTATTATGACTTATCCTTTGCTCAGGCGTTCTATGTGTGTAATTACTATATATATAAGGTAAGCAAATATGACATGGAGCAATACATAGAACAGAACTACAAGGCTCCTGTCATTGTAATAAACGAAAATACCGTGGACTTGAACTACATTCTGACAGCAGATACTTTGGTTTCTACTCTGTCAGACGTCAAGGCTGCCGCTCTCAGGCGTGTATATGCCTACTTATGTACCACTAGAAACATTGATAGGGATATTGTTTCCAACTTCATTAAACGCAGACTGATTGCCCTTGATGGGAAGAACAACCTCTGCTTCCTCACATACCGTGATGATAAGGTGGTCGCAGTCACTAAGAAAGGAACCAATCCGCAGGTGCCGTATAAACAGAACCTAGTCAGCGAACTCCACACAGCATTTTTCTATGCTCCGAAATCCGCAGAGGACTTCTATACCGATATATATGTCTTTGAAAGCTGCGTTGACCTTATGAGCTTTCTGACTCTGGTGAAACGCAGAGTAGTTGAGCGTCCGTCAGACCACAGCTGCTACATCACCCTTAATGGTGTGGGAACTTCATATCTGGACAAGGTACTATATGAGAACATGGAAATCGAACGGATTCATTTTGGTCTTGATAATGATACCGTTGGAATTACTGCCACAGCAAAATACATCAGATACAATATGAACCGAGAGATTATAGACCTGCAGCCAGTTCTAGCTGACTATAGCCTTGAAAACGGCTATGTGAAAGACTGGAACGAGATGCTTTGTAATCTGGAAAACGGGCTTCCATTTTAAGGCGAACCTCTGCGTTCGTCTTTTTTTATGCTCAGACCGTTTTTTTCGATAATTGTCTCCGCTGCTGCTTATCGTATATTGATACCAAAAAAGGATAATGACGCTCTACGGAGCAGCAAGGAGGATAATGAAATGGCATCAAACAAAGTATATGAAATCGTAACCGAAAGAGTAGTTCAGCGTATCGAAGAAGCGATTGCGAACGGAACCCATCTTCCATGGGAGCGTCCGTGGGTTGGCTGCAGCTGCCCGAAGAACTATTTTTCCCAAACTGAATATCGTGGGGTGAACCTGTGCTTACTTGATTTTGGACATTCTTACCTGACATGGAATCAGTTATGCGAGCTTCAGAAAACCAACCGTGATATTAAGTTAAGAAAAGGTAGCAAGGCTCAGATTGTGGTCTACTTCTCATTTAAGAAAGGAACGAAAGATGTTCTGGGGAAGGACGGTCTCGTAGAGCAGCGTGAGGTGGATATTCCATTTTTACGCTATTACAATGTCTATGACAGTCTGGACGTGGAGAACTTACCGCCACTGGATGATGAGCAGACCTTTGAACACGTTCCCATTGATGAAGCGGAACAAATTCTCATGGACTATATTAACCGTGAAGAATCACTCCGACTGGAGTACAACAATGGGGAATCCGCATTTTATTCCCCTGCGGTGGATTTAATCAGTCTGCCACGAAAGGAGTTATTCCCTACTTATGAGAAGTATTTTGCGACTGCTGTCCATGAGTGTGTCCATTCTACAGGAGCACAGCACCGTCTGAATCGTCTGACCAAAGGCTGCCGCTTCGGTGATGAAGCCTACAGTCTGGAAGAACTGGTGGCTGATATGGGAGTCAATTTCCTGTTCGGAGAACTGGGTATTGATTGCTCTGATGTATCAGACAACAGTATTGCCTACATGCAGGGCTGGCTTGACGCTCTGAGAAATGATGTACGCATGATAGTTAAGGCAGCAGGCAGGGCAACAAAGGCTGTCGATTATATTATGGGTAGAACAAACTAAATATGGGTTATGCCCCATCTGAAAATGTTTTTTCAATTTTGCCCGTCTGGACGGGTCTGGGCTATAAAGCTTTTGTTCGGAAATATGTTTTAATGTATATAGAACGAAAAAAACACAGATGTGGTTTTAATATAGAAAGGAGATTTGTTCTATGAATAATACAAATATCAATACAAGCATTCCGAAGCTAATGACTATCAGGGAAGTTGCCCGTACAGGCGTGGTGAGTGAATATACACTCAGAGCAATGGTGAAGCAGGGACACGTTCCTTGTATCAAGGTTGGCGTAAAGGTTTTAATCAATTTTGAACTGTTCTGTGCTATGCTGAATGACCCAACACAGCTGGGTCAGTTAGGTTAGGGGGTGGCGTTATGGAATTAAAGCCAGGAATCAGACAGAAAGGTAATTCTTTCGAATTTACAATTTCCTTGGGTTTCGATGGAAACGGCAAGCAGATTAGAAAATACCGTAGATATACACCACCAGAGGGATTAACAGAAAGGCAATTAAAGCAAGTCGTCGAAGCAGCATACGATGATTTCAAGCGTTATGTAAATGGAAATAAGTCGTTGAAAGATAATATGACGCTTTTGAAATTGGGGGAAATGTATTTTTCTGAATATGCACCGAATAAACTAAAAAAGGTAACTGCATATACTTATAAAGGAACATTTTATTCCATAATCGTTCCGAAACTTGGTCAAGTTAGACTGAAAAATCTGACTACCACTTCTATTACATCATTCCTTCTGGAGCAGGCAGAAACTAAAAAGCCAGAAACGGTTCGAAAGTACAAGATTGTACTTCATAGTATTCTAAATTATGCAATTAGTCAGGGATTTATTCAGTATAACCCTTGTCAGGGAACTATCTGGAATTCAGATGTTGAAGGTGAGTATGATACAAAGGATAACTATTTGACAGAAGACCAAGTAAAATTGCTCATGAAACTGACAGAAGAGTATTCTACCTTTAACACGATTGTAAGACTTTTGTCGGCTACGGGCATGAGGAGCGGGGAGTGTTTGGGCTTAAGGTGGGATTGTGTCAATTTCGAGAGAAAAACCATTCTCATCAATAAGACGTTAGCGTATATTACAGGCGATGTATTTTTATCTAACCCTAAAACAGAAGAAAGCTCTCGAACAATTTCCATAGAGGATGAAACAGTTGAACTGCTGAAAAAACATAAAGCAGAGCAAGACAAATTGAAAGAAATTGTAGGCGACGCATGGATACATCCAGAATGTGTCTTTACAACCAGTACAGGGAACTATTATAACAGAACGTATTTGAACACACAGTTCAGAAACTTTCTGAAGAAGCATCCTGAACTTCCGAAGATTACCATTCATGGACTCAGACACACTTATGCGTCACTACTCTTAGTGGCAGGAGAAGATATTGACGTTGTCAGTAAAATTCTAGGTCATTCTTCCTCGGAAATAACCAGCCGCATCTACTCTCATATACTGGTTACAGTTCGAGTTAGAGTGGCTAAGAAAATTGCATCAATACTCTACTCATAAGGTGAAGCGAATAGGCTGCTGTAATGCAGCCTATTTTATTTTTTTGACAATGTGGAGTGTTGGTGCTATAATAAAAAAGTGATTTCGGTTGAAATCATTTCTGTGTTTTTTGGAGAAATTCACCGCAAATCTACCGCAAGACGGAACCGAAAAATATGTTATTTTAAGGCATGAAACGCAATTTCGCAAAAACAAGAATCAAGTACTTGCAACGTTTCGAGCCGATAGTGAATGTTAAAAACCATGTGCTATATCGCTCCAAGAGATAATCTGGGAACGGTACTACTGTTCAAAAAA
>CAZLJV010000082.1:0-7454 GCA_964559965.1 uncultured Oscillospiraceae bacterium
ATAATCATCGGCATTCTTTGCTTCGTGGTTATGAATTTGCTGAACTTGCCACTGGCTACATTGGTAAGCGTTATAGTGGGGATCACGAATGTCATTCCGTTTTTCGGGCCATTTATCGGTGCGGTTCCGTCCATAATTCTGATTTTAATCGTGGATCCAGTCGCAGCGCTTAAATTCGCAATCTGGGTTCTGGTGCTGCAGCAGTTAGACGGAAATATAATTGGACCGAAGATTTTAGGAGATTCAACTGGACTTGCAAGTTTTTGGGTTATGTTTGCCATCATCGTGGCAGGCGGCCTGTTCGGCTTCGTGGGAATGGTCGTAGGCGTTCCAATCTTCGCCATTTTCTACGCATACACATCGCGGTTTATTAACGGAAGGCTTCAAAAACGCGGCCTTACCACTGACACCGCAGTATACGAGAAATTTACGAAATATGACATAAATAAGGAGGATATCTTTGGAAAAGAAAGATGTAGTGCTGACACAGCCGCAGCTGCAGGAGAAACTGCAGAACCTGGCGTCTCAGTGGAAGAATAATAAGATTAGCGTTGAGTTCGACGCACCTATGAAGGAATATACATCATTTAAGGCTGGCGGTAATGCGGCTGCACTGGTGAGTGTGGATACTGTTGCTCAGCTGCAGCAGGTGCTGCAAGATGTGGAAAAGGCGGGCATAAATTCTATGCTTTTAGGCAACGGTTCCAACACTCTCTTCCGTGACAGCGGATATGCAGGTCTGGTAATTAAGCTGGGAGATGGATTCTCAGGATTCGAAATTGTTGGCGGCGATCAGATAGTTGCCGGAGCTTCCATTCTACTTTCCGTCTTAGCAAAACATCTGCTGAGAAACTCTCTCTCCGGTTTCGAGTTTGCTAGCGGTATTCCAGGTTCTTTAGGCGGTGCAGTCTTTATGAATGCCGGTGCTTATGGCGGCGAAATTAAAGATGTTTTGATTTCAGCTACTGCTGTTTCCAGGGATGGCAGCCATGTCAGAGAGTTCAGCGCAGAGGAACTTCAGCTTTCCTATCGCCACAGCGCACTGGAAGACAATGGATATATCGTAGTGAGCGCACGCATGCAGCTGGAAAAAGGCAACCCTGATGAAATTCAGGCTAAGATGCGCGAGATGATGGAAAAGAGAAATTCGAAACAGCCGGTGCAGTATCCAAGCGCAGGCAGCACATTTAAGCGTCCTGAAGGGTATTTTGCAGGGAAATTAGTCGAAGATGCCGGTCTGAAGGGCGTGTCTGTAGGCGGTGCGCAGGTTTCCGTGCTTCACAGCGGATTTTTAATCAATACAGGAGATGCTACGGCTACTGACATTTTAGATTTAATCAAGCTGGTTCAGAATACAGTTTATGACAAATTCGGCGTTAAGCTGGAACCGGAGGTAAGGATAATTGGGTAAGTCGATGGATATATCGGCGGGCAAGTCGATGTGGCTGAAGGAAGCGGAAAAATACAGAATGACCTTCGACTGGCATACGCATACGGTCTATTCTCATGGCAAAGGTTCTATTGAGGACAATGTTCGTATTGCCCATGAGAGGGGGCTTTCGGAAATCGCAATCACAGATCACGGTCCGGGGCATCTGACTTACGGAATGAAGATGTCTAAGGTTCCGGAAATGAGGGCGGAGATTGAGCGTTTGCAAAAAATATACCCTGATGTGAAGATTTTGCTGGGTGTGGAGGCGAATACGAAGTATGGAGCTCCGTTTTTAGACATTTCTGATGAGGATAAGGCGCAGTTTGACATTGTGCTTGCCGGTTATCACTATGGTTTGCTCGGTGCGGGCATGGTGCCTAACTGGTTGAATGGACATTTTGGGCTGTTTGGCGGTGAGCTGTCGGATTTGCGTGTTAAGAATACGGCCATGATTTTAGATGTGGTTTACAATAACAAGATCGATGTGCTGACTCATCCGGGGGACAAGGGGCCTTTCGATATGGAGGACATCGCCAAGGCTTGTGCGGACACAGGTACGCGTATGGAAATCAATGGAAAGCACGTTCATCTGACTGTGGACGAAATCAAAATTGCCATGAAGTATGATGTGAATTTCATAATCGGAAGCGATGCGCATGTGCCGGAGGCGGTGGGGTCTTTTAAGGGCAGCTTAGCTCGGGCGCTGGAAGCGGGGCTGGATCCTGCTCGGATTGTCAATATTGTGAAGAGATAAAAGATTGAAGATAGAGGATATAATAGGTAGTTTTCGAAAAGTATGGACAAGGAGAAGAAAATGGAAGTTGTAATCATTACAGGATTATCCGGTGCGGGAAAGACGAAGGCTGCGGACTGGTTTGAAGACAGGGACTATTACTGCATCGACAATATGCCGCCTGCTTTGATTAGAAATTTCATCGATTTAGCTATGTCTGGCAGTCGGCAGATTGACAAGGCGGCGTTTGTAATAGATATACGCGGCGGTGAGTTTCTGGGGGACATTGGGGAAATCGTAGGGAAATTGTCAGCGGACAAGAGTTTGGATTTTAAGATTTTGTATGTGGAAGCGTCTAACGAAACGCTGATTCGCAGATACAAGGAAAATCGCCGAATCCACCCTTTGAGCATGGCCCCGATTTCTGCCGAAATCATAGCTAAGGAGCGTGAGCTTCTCAGCGGTCTGCGTGCGCAGGCTACATACATAGTGGACACGTCCTTCCTCAAGGTGGCTGAATTCAATTCTCAGCTTGACAACCTGTTCCAAAATGGAAAGGAAACTGATGCCTTTTTAATCGACATTCAGTCTTTCGGTTTCAAGAAGGGTGTACCGCAGGAGGCGGATATCGTAATGGATGTAAGGTTCATTCCTAATCCGTATTATGTTCCAAGTCTGCGTCATCTGACTGGAAATAACAAAAAAGTATCGCAGTATGTTCTGAAGCACAGTGTAACTCAGGAGTTTATAGATTCGCTGCATACCATGCTTGCTCGTCTGATTCCTTGCTATGTAAAGGAAGGTAAGTACAGTTTAAGGATTGCTTTTGGCTGTACCGGGGGACAGCATCGCTCGGTGGCTGTGGCAAATGAGCTTACGAGAATTTTCCGTGAAGAAGGTAGACGGGTTACACTTGAACATCGTGAACTTTAGTGTTATAATATAAGGACATACGGGATTCCGGGTGTGAGTCCTGTGGAAAATGTTTAAATTATTTTTATGTATTAAGAGGAGAATAGACCAATGGACAAGTTAATTATCAGTGCATGTATTTGTGGCGCAGAAGTAACTAAGGAACAGAACCCTGCAGTTCCTTACACAGTAGAAGAAGTAGTTAGAGAAGCAAAGTCTGCTTATGATGCTGGTGCTGCTCTGATTCACCTGCACGTTAGATGGGACGACGGTACTCCAACTCAGGATACTGCAAGATTCCAGGAATGTGTTGATGCAATCAGAAAGGAATGCCCAGATGCAATCATCCAGCCTTCCACTGGTGGTGCAGTAGGTATGACTGACCTGGAAAGACTGGCTTCCACTGAAATCGTTCCTACACCAGAAATGGCTACTTTAGACTGCGGTACTTGCAACTTCGGTGGCGACGAAATCTTCGTTAACTCCGACAACACTATCGTAAACTTCGCTAAGATCATGCAGGAAAGAGGCATCAAGCCAGAATGTGAAGTATTCGACAAGGGTATGATCGACGTTGCTATGAAGACTGCTTACAAGAAGGGTTACCTGACTAAGCCAATCCACTGGGACTTCGTACTGGGCGTTCAGATGACTGCTACAGTAAGAGACCTGGCATTCATGGTTGATTCCATTCCAGAAGGTTCTACTTGGACTGCAACTGGCCTGGGCAAGAACTGCTGGAACATCGCAGCAGCTACAATCGCTATGGGCGGTCACGTAAGAGTTGGTTTCGAAGATAACCTGTACCTGGAAAAGGGTGTTCTGGCTAAGTCCAACGGTGAACTGGTTGCTAAGGCAGTTCAGTTAGCTAAGATCATGGGTAGAGAAATCGCTACTCCTGCAGAAGCAAGAGAAATCCTGGGCCTGGCTCCACTGAAGTAATTTCATGAGCTTCGGCTGCTGGCTGGCAGATTAAACTGACGGTCGCAGGTTAATGAGAAAGTACATAAGTATGTAAATAAAGCCCTCCGGCGTAGCCGGGGGGCTTTATTTTGGTATGCACGCTGGCACACTATGGTCTGCTGGTCTGCGGCTGGAATATACCGCAGACCAGCGCCAACTAAATATGTTTTTACAAAAGAAGAATTCCGCCTACAGTCCCAGCAGGTGCTTGTCCAGCAGCTCTACAGCGTCTTCAATGCAACCGTCGCAGGAACGGAGAACTTTGCCAGTGTCTACGCCCTTGATTTCACGACAGACGATGGAGCCGTTTTTTTCCTTAAATTCTTCCACCAAAGTCTTCATCATGGCATAACATTCTTTCTTAGTCTTAGGATCTTCTAAATCGCCATCGCTTAATTTCATGCCAACGACCATAGCCATTCCGCTTACTGCGCCGCAGGTTTCCATGCAGCCCATTCCGAAACCGAAAGCCTCAGCTTGCTTAAAGGTAGTTTCTGCGTCTGCACCCATAACATGGCAAAACGCACATGCCACGGACTGGCAGCAGTTAAATTTTGAGTGATGCAGCTTCAGTGCTAATTCTTTTCTATCCATTTAGATCCTCCATTTTTCGTACAAATCATATTAGATTTTCACTTTAATAGCTTCATTTTACTATAGGAAACTTGGTTTTGCAACCTTTATTGATTGCCAGACGATTTCATGATATACTGGAGGCATCTACACGAGAAACGAGGTATTGGAATGAACCATCAATTATATAAGAAAGAAAATTTCCATGAAAGCAACTGGACCGGAGGCACATCACGGGAGCTGGCAATCTGGCCTCTCTCCGCAAAATATCTTGACCGCAACTTTATCTGGCGTCTATCTTCGACGGTGATCGAAAAGGAAGAGTGCGACTTTTCACAGCTTGAGGATTACGACCGAGTGCTCATGGTTTTGGACGGCGAAGTGGTGCTTAGCCATGACGGCCAACGAGTTGCGCGGCTGAAAATGCTGGAACAGGAACGTTTTGATGGGTCATACAAGACACGCAGCTACGGCAAAATCCGTGACTATAACCTCATGGTTCGAAAAGGTAACGAGGGATATTTAGACTTGATCTACCCGCAGGAATCGGCAGAGGCGTACGGTGCAACCTTTGAAACGACTAAGGATTGCGGAGTTCATGGACTGTACTGCCACCAAGGTTATGCGGTCGTTGTTTGCGGCGGTGAGACGGTAATGGTGGGCGAAGGGCAGCAGCTTGTACTGCAATTCGATTTGAAGTCGGGCGAAAAGCCTGAATATACGGTCATGGGCGAGGGGATTTTGATTCGTTCGCAGGTTTACTATGACGAGATGAAGGGCGTGCTGGCTGCTGAGGAAATTCCTAGGGAGCGTGTATGTTTCGATGATTTCAAGGCGTGCGTTTATCTGGCGAATGTGCAGTTTAAGCTTGCGAAGTACCTGGTGCCTTCACTGAAAAAATATTGGTTTGACGAGGCGCTTTCTGCGAGAATCAGATTTGTGGAAAAGTGCTATATGACATTTATCCTCTTCATGGTTGGAATGCTTGCGGTTTGCGGGTTTACAGTTAAGTCGGGAATGAGCAGCGGAATGGTATTTTTGGCATTGGGGCTGTGGATCGTAGTGGACAGCCTTATCGTTTCACCGCTGGTTTATCTGATTTTTATGCCAAAACCTGTGCGAAAGCACATGAAGGATGTGAACAATCTCACGCCTTACGAACAGAAACTTTATGAAGAAGAGCTTGCATCGAATCCTTTGGTGGATAAGATGATGAAAAAGTATAAAAATAGCGGGCGCAACCTACCGAAAGAGTAGGTTGCGGCCCGCTTAGCCGCTCGGCTTGTCAGCTGCCGCTGTAGCTACGCCTATTCGCACAGCCGGTGGCGTAGCCCAGCGCAGGCGGTGCATACACAGCCGCCGCTACGCCTGTTCACACAGCCGGTGGCGTAGCATGTCGCCAGTCGTGCAGCCTAGATCGTACTGGGACTCAGCATGATGCTGTGTCGCACGATGGAATCGCCGCTATCACGTCTCGCTGACTCTAAATTGCCTTCAAGAATGCTAACACATCTTCTTCTGTGGAGCCCCAGCCTAAAACTAAGCGGATAACGGAATTGTTTTCGTCAAACGGACACCAAGTGTAGAAGAAGAAGTCCTTTTCTAACTCTGCAATCTGGTCATTAGGCATAATCACAAATACCTGGTTGGTCTGATGTGGCAGCCATAATTTGTAACCAGCCCCCTGCACACCTTCAGCTAATTTAATAGCAAGTTCATTTTCTTTACGAGCCAATTCATAGTACAGAGAATCCTTTCCACCCTCAAAGAGCGCCTTCAGCTGCACCGGAATCAGGCGACCCTTTGCCAGAAGTGCACACTGACGCTTAATCATGTAGCGGAAGTGATCATCAAACTTTTCAGGATTTACAACAACCAGCGCTTCTCCAAACAAAGCACCCAGCTTAGTTCCGCCGATGTAAAATGCATCAACTAAGTCTGCGATTTCTTCAATTTCCAAATCGTTTGTAGGCCATGTCAAAGCAGTACCAAGTCTAGCTCCGTCCATATAAAGTGTCAGTCCATGCTCGCGGCAGCACTGGCTCAGAGCAGTAAGCTCAGCCTTAGTATAAACACCGCCGTTTTCTGTCGGATGAGTAATATATACCATCTTCGGGATTACTGTATGCTCATCTTCATGATGAAGCAGTGCCTTTTCTACATCTTCAGGACGCAGCTTTCCATCTGGAGTAGGCATTGCAAACTGACGATGACCATTGAGTTCAATAGAACCAGTTTCATGCACATAGATGTGACCGGTTATTGCAGTAATCACACCCTCATAAGGACGTAAGCCAGCAGAAATTGTAGTAGTGTTACAAGGCGTACCACCTACAAAATAGTAAATGTCAGCATTTGGCTTGCCAACCCAGTTGCGAATCATTTCAGTACAATCATCGCTGAAACGATCCAAACAGTAGCCGTCTGTGTGCTCCATATTTGTGTCCATCAAAGCCTGCATAATCTTCGGATGCGCACCAAGGCTGTAGTCACTTCTAAAATAAATCATGGTAGAATCCTCCCGAAATTTACAAAATGTATAATTTCATTCTACTTGATTTACCTTTCTTTTGCAATATTTTTCTTTGGTAGCCATGCCGCCTCGCAGATGACGTTCCGCCTTGTTACTTTCCAAAACTTCCTTAACCTCAAGTGCCAGCCCTGGATTCAACTCAAGGAGTCGTTCAGTTACATCTTTATGTACAGTGGATTTGCTTACGCGAAACTTTTTCGCCGCCGCCCGTACGGTTGAATTGGTGTTGATAATATAATGGGCCAGCTCCAAAACTCTTTCTTCTATGTAATCCTTCATTGGCAGACACACACTCCTTGCTCTTAGTT
>CAZLJV010000083.1:0-7187 GCA_964559965.1 uncultured Oscillospiraceae bacterium
TTACATTGGTGTCATTCTTAGTATTGACATTCTTCTTCATTCTGAATATGCTTGGAATTGAAGGGGCCGCAAAATTTGAAATTGTAATGGATATCGTTATGGCGATTGCGCTCACACTTTTTATCGTTTATGGTATGCCACAGGTACAGTACGATACATTCTTTGCAGAAGATTTCATGACAGCTGGACCAGTAGGGCTGTTATCAGCAGGTGTTCTGTTAACATGGGCTACTGCAGGCGGATCTGATATGATTAATTTAAGTGCTGAAGCTAAGAACCCAACGAAAGATATCCCTCAGGTTATTGTTGTTTCAACGTTAGCAGTAGCAATTTTCTATGCATTTATTGCAATTGTTGCAGCAGGTGTACTTCCTGTGGAAGTTACAATGGATCAGCCACTGAATGTTGTTGCGGTAGAGATTTTCCCACAGCCAGTATATCTGTTCTTTGTAATTGCAGGTGCACTGTTAGCGTTATCAACTACATTAAATGCAAGTTTTGCCTGGGTTACAAAACCGATTCTGCAGGCTTGCAACGATGGTTGGTTACCAAAGAAGTTAGGATACATTCATCCTAAGACAAAGACACCTATGATTATACTGTGCATTTTTTATGTTATCGGATTACTGCCTATTTTCCTTGGAATGAATATCGGTGCAATTGCAGATATGACAGTATTGCTGAACAACATTTTGTTTATATTCATTTGCTACGGTGCAGCATTTATGCCTAAACGCATTCCAGAACTTTGGGCAAATTCCAAGTTCCATTGCAGTAATGGAAGACTTCAGGCAGCTGCGTTGATTGGCGGATTTTCAGCAGTTATATCTGTGATTTTACTGGCAACCGATATAAGTAAAGGTCAATTTATTGGAAGCTGTATTATGACAGTTATTGCAATAATTTATGCATTCCTAAGACATAAAACCGGAAAGGTTGATATGCAGATAAGTTACGAAGAAAACTAATATAATATAATCTGTTATGACGAAAACGCTTTCATTGAAGGCGTTTTCGTTGTAAAATGAAGAAAATTGGCAGAATGAAGGTTTGAAGGATAAGGAAGAGTAGACATATGAACAGGACAAGTAATTCAATGATTGATAATACTGTGATTCATGAGGACATTTTTGATCCAGAAGGGGATACCTTATTCGGATTTTGCATTTTAGACAATGTGGGTGAAAGTGCATTCGGCGATAATGCTCAAGTTGTACACCGGCACCCATTCTATGAGATGGTATTCATCGATGACGCCGATGGTGCGCATATTGTTGATTATAGTTCATACGAAAATCTTCATGATGCAGTATTTCTAATAAGCCCAGGTCAAACGCATTATTGGAAAGATGTGACTAGAGCAAAGGGGATTTTGATTTATTTCAATGAGGAATTCTTATTTAGATCATCTATTACTGTAAGTTCGGTTTGGGAAATACAACTTTTCAAAGAAATTGCGCAGACTCCTGCTATATATATGAATGAAGAATTTGCTGAATCAATGCGTACAATTGCAAGGATAATGCTGAAGGAATATGAGGAAAAACGCAAGGATTACCCTGAAGTTTTGCGTGCGTGTCTAAATATTATGCTGATACAATTCTATAGATATCATGAGATGGCAAAAGAAAAAGAAGAAGGATTGTCTCTTAAACTTTCAGTGAATCAGCTTAGTCTGAGATTTCAAAATCTGATTAGTCAGAAGATATCGGAAAATTTATCAGTTAAGGAATATGCAGAAATACTTGGTGTTAGCCAAAGTCACTTAAATGAACATCTAAAAAAGCAAACTGGAAAATCAGCAGGAATATTAATACGCGAAGCACAAGTACAAGAAATTAAGCGATTGTTTGTAAATACTGAATTAAATGTTTCAGAGATTGCAGAACGAATGAATTTTCAGGATGCAGCATATTTCTGTCGTGCATTCAAAAGAGCAGTTGGTGTGTCTCCGAGCCAATATCGCAATGAATGTAAGGCAAGACAGGAATACTTGCTGACAAGAACGTAGTTTAAGCAATGAGAAAATCCGGTGCATTGCATACCTAAAACGAGTTGCATAACATCTGGAGAATGGAAAGTTTAAGTTCTAAACTTCTGAGAAAACCATCACAAACAAACACTTATTCTAAAATCAGCACCCGAAAGGGTGCATTTTTAGTGCCGCAAGCCACAAAGCAAGTGGCGGATAACGCATATAATTAGTGCAAAACTTGCGAAAGTGGAGTATAATATAAGATAACTATACTAAGTGAGGGGGAATGATTATGGATTTACCAAAGGAACTATTAGATGCTGTAGCGCAGCAGGAACAGGGACAAGATCAGAACCAAGTTCCGGCTAATATGCAGTACAGTCATAAAATTGTATCAAGAACTGGATATCTGCTGGGCGTATCTAAGAATTACTTCCATACACAGGAAGAGGATCCAAATCGAGCACTTTTTATTGAGATTTTTGAGGAACTGGAAAAAAATAAGCATGCGAAGATTTTGCGCAATCTATGTATTATACGAACCAGCATAGAGCGGAATTTCAAGAAGGTTAATAATGGGATGCATCAGTGGAGCTATCAGCTTGAGTCATATAGTGAAGAGGTACCGC
Organism: uncultured Oscillospiraceae bacterium; assembly: GCA_964559965.1. Lineage (GTDB taxonomy): Bacteria > Bacillota > Clostridia > Peptostreptococcales > Anaerovoracaceae > RGIG7179. The sequence goes on from CAZLJV010000083.1 coordinate 2,605, forward strand.
AGGATAGTCTTGCATATCTTAGATCTGCTGGTATACATATTCCGACATGCCGTAGGGCAGTCGATTATATTATTGAATTTAACCGCCTGATTCAGGATAAGGTGAATAATTGCCATAATCTATATGAGAATTGGATTGACTGGAGCTATATAAGATCACTTTTTATTATGCCTGATGGATTGAAGGAGCCTGGTACGAAGAAGGCAGCTGAGCAGTACTATAATAACTTAAATAAATATCCGTACAGAGTGTATGCAAATGTGAAACTTACAGACGAGGGAAACATTTTATATAATGACGATAAGTTTTTGAAGAGCATATACAGATGGAATAATGATGAGTTCGGAGATAAGGGGCATGTTACAGTATTAAATGATGATACTAAGAATAAAATTTATGATTTTCTGGATACCAGTCAGAGAATTGCTATCGTTGTTGACTGTGAAAATTCTGATCCATTCAGATTCCATGCGGTTCTCGACTACCTGGGGACAGAAAGTTTAAGTGCGGTTGAGAAGATTTTGCTGTTTAATGATGAAAATACAACTATAGCGTGGGACGATATCGGAAAAGAACTTAATGTGCCAGTTAATCAGATTTTTACGGAGAGGGTTTTGGGGCATAAATCTTTAGTAGATGGCAGACTTATTGGGGAAACTACGAAGGAACGCTACAGAAATCAGATTGATTCATTCATTTTGGTATCAAGTGATTCGGACTATTCCGCGCTTATTAATACTTTTGAAGATGATGCGCATTTTCTCGTAATGCTCGAGCGTGAGCATTGCAGCCCGCATTTGCTTGAAAGGCTGAGAGAGCTTAATACTCCGTACTGCTTTATGGAGGATTTTCCGTTTGAGCAGTCTGACGAGCTGAAAGAGCAGACTATATTGCGTGAAATAAAGCGCATATTGATGAGTAATTTTAACTATAATTTAGACCAACTGCTGGCAGATACTGTGAAAAATACTCGTGCGGAGATTTCTGCGGCGACTATGAAAAACATTCGCAGGCAGGTTGCAAACAACATTCGAATTGATGTAGAAGATGATGGTTCGATGCACATTGAGCTGAACCGAATTAAGTAGCGCACAACGGCGTATGGTGACGGAAGGCAGCGCAAGGGAGCGCGCAGCGGCGAAAAATATTGCAAAATCCGCAGAAATCACAGGAGTTTCACAATAGAACATCTGGAAATATGTGCGGCAGTATGATATACTGGTAAGTCGAGAGTTTCGAGATTTAATTAAGCAGGAGGTAAATTAATATGCTTTTCAAAAATATCGCAGTATTGAATAAAGATTTTGAAGTTGAAAAAGATTGCTATGTTTTAGTTGAAGGCGATCGCATCGCTTCCATTACTAAAGAAGCACCAATAGATTATGTGGGTGAATCCTACGACGGAAAGGGCAAGCTGCTCATGCCGGGATTCTTTAATACTCACGCACATTCTCCTATGACACTGATGCGTGGTTACGGAGAAAATATGGCTCTGCAGGACTGGCTGAATAAGCTGATTTTCCCATTTGAAGAACATCTGAGCAGCCACTCCGTTTACTGGGGAACTACTTTAGCAATGGCAGAATCTCTGCGTTATGGTATCGTTTCCACAAGTGATATGTATTATTTCATCGATGACATGGCAGCAGCTGTGAAGGATTGCGGAGCTAAGGCTAATATCTGCCGTTCTATCGTAAATTTCGCAGAACCAGATGTGTGGAAGCTGCCATCTATGAAGGAAATGGTAGACACATATGCAACTTGGAATGGCGCTGAAAACGGAAGAATCATCATGGACATCAGCATGCACGCCGAATACACATCTAACGAAAATGACGTGCTGGCAGTAGCAGGTTTTGCTAAGGAAAAGGGCGCACGCATGCACATTCATATGTCCGAGACTCAGCTGGAACATGAAGAATGCAAGCAGCGCCGCGGCGGCAAAACTCCGGTTCAGTACTTCCGTGATTTAGGATGCTTCGACATGCCGACTACTGTAGCACATGGCGTATGGATTGAAGGCGAAGATTTTGATATATTAAAGGAAAGAGGCGCAACTGTTGCTTCTAACCCTATCAGCAACTTGAAGCTGGCAAGCGGCGTTTGCAACGTGCCTGAACTGTTAAGAAGAGGAATCAATGTAGGTATCGGTACAGACAGCGTGTCCTCAAACAACAGCCTGAACTTCTTCGAAGAAATGAAGGTGTTCGCTATGGCATCTAAGATGTACTACAAGGATCCAACTGCGGTTACACCTCAGCAGACTTTGTATGCAGCTACTATGGCAGGTGCGCTGAGCCAGGGCAGAACTGACACTGGCCGAATCGAAGAAGGCTGCAAGGCTGACATGATTGTTGTTGACATTGACCAGCCAAACATGCATCCTGTGCACAATATGGCGACAAACTTAGTATATTCCGCATCAGGTAGTGATATAGTATTAACGATGGTAGACGGTAAAGTTCTCTATCAGGACGGCGAATACAAGACCATCGATATCGAAAAGACCATCTTCGAAGTCGAAAAGGCTACTGATACGATTTTGAAGCTGCTGTAGAATGTGAGGAATGAATTAATGTCGAATTCCAATAGCAACAAATTTTTGAAGGGGGCAGCGATTTTAGGGATAGCCGGCGTGATTGTAAAAATAATCGGTGCCGTGTTCCGTATTCCACTGACGAACTGGATTGGTACGGACGGCATGTCATATTACGGCTGCGCATACCCGATTTATTCCCTGTTCCTTACAATATCTACTGCCGGAATTCCGGTGGCAATATCTAAAATGGTATCCGAACGAGTGACAGTGCGAAATTATGGCGGTGCACACAAGGTATTTAAGGTTTCCTTAGGGCTGCTGTCTGCGATGGGCATTGTCAGCTTCCTGCTTTGCTACATGGGGGCAGATTTCATCGCAGGTTCCATACAGAACAACCCTGAGGCGGCATCTTCCATCAGAGCTATTTCGCCGGCACTTCTGTTTGTGCCGATTTTATCCGCTTTCCGCGGGTATTTCCAGGGGCGTCAAAACATGAACCCCACGGCTGTTTCTGAGCTGACTGAGCAAAGCGTTCGTGCCGCAGTTGGTCTTACTCTGGCATATAGTTTCCTGTCTGTGGGTCTTCCTCAGGCGGCTGCCGGTGCCACATTCGGTGCGTCTGCAGGTTCATTCGCATCTATGGTGGTAATTGCATTGATATATCTGCTCAACAGAAAGGCTATACATGCGAAGATTCAGCATGGCGATAATCGTTCGGAAGAAACTAAAGTTATTCTGAAAAAAGTGCTTATGATTGCAATCCCAATTACGCTGGGTGCATCCATCATGCCTATTATGAATGCAATAGACTCTACAGTAGTAATGGGAAGATTGGAAGCTACAGGCTGGACACATGAAGAGGCTAAGAGTCTTTTTGGACAGCTGTCCGGTTATTGTGCATCTCTTATTGGTCTGCCTCAGATATTTACTCAGGCAATCGCAGTGAGCTTAGTGCCTGCAATCTCTGCAGCATGGCTTCGTCAGAATAGAGATGAACTTCAGGATAATGTGAAGCTGTCGCTTCGTGCTACGATGATTGTAGGTTTCCCATGTGCTGTGGGAATGTTTGTGCTGGCTGAGCCTATACTATTGCTGCTGTTCTCAAGCAGACCGGCAGAAGCATCTGCGGCTGCTCCTACACTGATGGTTATGTCTATAAGCGTAATCTTCTTAGCATCAGTGCAGACTTTGACTGGTGCGCTGCAAGGTGTAGGTAAGCAGAGCGTTCCAGTGTGGAATTTAGCTATAGGTGCTGTGTTTAAGTTTGCAGCAACATGGATCTGTGTAGGAATTCCAGCTATAAATGTGAAGGGTGCTCCAATAGGTACAATATTTGCATATTTAGTTGCAATGGTTCTTGACTTGAGAGCAGTTAAGAAGTATACTGGAACTCACTTTGATATGAAGGCCACTTATATTATCCCAGCAGCGGCTTCGGCTCTGATGGGTGTAGGGGCGTTTGCAAGCTACCGACTGCTCTTTGTTGTAACTAAGAGCAACGGATTATCTACACTGCTTTCTATCGGAATTGCTGTAGTCGTATATGCTGCATTAATTCTGCTGATGAAGGGAATAACTAAGGAAGAAGTATCTAAACTTCCTAAGGGTGATAAACTTGTTCGCATTTTAGGCAGATTTTTAAGATAAGTCAGATTTATATAGGTTTATATAGGTGATAAAATGAAGAAAGAATACGAAGTCTTGATGAAGAGTGCAGATACTGAAGAAGCTGCGATTAAACGTCTCAGCGAGATAATGAAGATTTTGAGGGTAGAGTGCCCTTGGGACAGGGAACAGACTCATGAGAGCATTAGAAGCTGCTTGCTGGAAGAATCTTATGAGGTTGTCGAGGCGATTAACCGTAAAGATGATGCAAACTTGCGTGAAGAGCTGGGAGATGTGCTTCTGCAGGTCGTATTTCATTCTTCTCTGGCTGAGGAAGAAAAACGATTTAATCTGCGTGACGTGATCAATGAAGAATGCGAAAAAATGATTCGCAGACACCCGCATGTTTTTTCAGAAGAAAGTCTGAAAACTATTGACA
>CAZLJV010000084.1:0-7168 GCA_964559965.1 uncultured Oscillospiraceae bacterium
TCTTCATACTGCTACCTCCTGCAATCAATAATCCATTTTTCGATTTACTTGCTATTTACTTATAATCCCACAAAATCCTATCCGCCGTTGACACTGCTGTAGCCCCAGCATCGATAGCCGCATCGACTTCTTCCTTGAACTCAAGCAGTCCACCTACCAGAATAGGTGTGTTCACCTTATCGGCGAATTCTTTAATTTTCTTAACTACTACGCCAGGCATAATTTCTACTACATCTGGCTTAGCAATTCTGATCGAATCAAGCGCCGTATCCACAGAGTGTGAATCCAAGATGAAAAAGCGCTGTACTGTAATCAAACCTGCATCCTTCGCAGGGCGAATCATATTAGTCTTAGTTGTAAGAATTCCGTCCACATCCATACGCTTTAAGAATTCCATACCTGCACGATCTTTTCCGATTCCTTCTGCGAAGTCCATATGTATAAAAATCTTTTTATTTGCTTCATGAGCAGCCTTAATATGCTCGTCTACTGTAAGAATATTAGAGTACAACAGAAAGATTACATCTACGCTCGATCCGAGAGCCGCCTGAAAATCCTCCTCTGTACGAACAGCTGCCGCAACTTTTCGATTGTTAAAAACGTCTTTATCGCCCATGATGTCCTCTCCTTCTTCTAAATCTTATTTATCTCCATGATAGTCGGAACCTTCAGTCATATGTAAATGATACTTTCCGGCTAAGATTGCAAACTTAAGTTGTTCTTCTTCCGAATGATCCGGATGGAAGCATTCGAGACCCTTCATACCTGACTTTTTAAGGTCACGCAGAAGTGCTTCGAAGTTATCCCAGTATTCCTGGCTTCCGCGCTCGCCAATATCCTTTATCTTTCCAGGATGTGCTAAAACAGCCATACCGCCAGCATTCTGAATTAAATCAATTGCTTCCTTAGCGGTAATCTTCTTGCGTTCAATTTCCTTAATTTCAGGTGCGCATAAGAACTTGCCTTCTTCGAAGGCTTCCTTAACGCTGCCTACATATCCTTTGGCAACCAATGCTCTTGCGAAATTAGGTTTACCTACATAAGTCTGACGCTTTCTCTGCTTAACATCGTCCATGGTAATATCATATCCCATCTCCTGCAATGCCTTCAGCAGCTTTTCGTTTCTTTCATCTCTGTACTGACGAAGTTCGTCCATCTTGTCCAGAAAATCTTCATTTTCGTGGTCAAACTTGTATCCTAACATATGTAAGTTAATACCGTTGTGTTCTACCGCCAGCTCTACGCCGGTGATAACCTGTATTTTAAGCGCTTCTCCTGCAATCAGCGCTTCCTCGATACCGTCCACACCATCGTGGTCAGTAATCGAAATTATGTCATAGCCTTCTTCATGGTACTTGCGCACCAGTTCTGTCGGCTTCATAGTCCCATCAGAAAACCATGAATGAATATGATAATCTACTTTATATCCCATCTACAATACCATTCTTTCCAGTAATAAATCTTTCTTTAATTCTTCGGTAATTTCTCGTCCTTTGAGAAATTCTACGATTTCCAGTGCAAAGCTCATCGCCATTCCTGGTCCTTGTGCTGTTATAAGTTTTCCATCTCTAACTACCGGTGCATCAACAGCATCAGCACCTGTCAATTCTTCTTCCATTCCCGGATAAATAGTAGCTTTCTTTCCCGAAAGCAGACCATAAGTTCCCAGAATCAGCGGTGCTGCACAAATTGCAGCAATAGGCCTGTCCTCCTTAGCGAAGCGGCGCACCTGTTCTTCCAGCGGTTCGTAGTCACGGAGTCCGTAAGCACCGGGAAGTCCCCCTGGCAGTACGATCATGGTGCATTGGTCATATTTTGCGGGGTCGAAAAGAAAATCGGCCTCGACACGAATTCCGTGCGCTCCCTCTACAATCTTTTCTCCTGTTACGGATACAGTTGCAGTCTCAATATCCACGCGACGAAGTAAATCGCACACCGTCAGCGCTTCAATTTCCTCGAATCCAGTTGCTAAATGAATTAATACCATGTTCTCCCCTCCACTAAAAGAATATTCTCGGCGGCCGTGTAATGCGATAATTTATATATATGAGTACGAGAAGCAGAATCACAGAAATCGCCGCAAGGAAAAACGCGGAGCAACTCCAGAATTCATCTCCCATAATCATCTGCAGCTTCGAATCAGCTGCCGGCGTACGCATACCCCACAGACGGAAATATGCACCCCTCATCTGCGGCACATATATTACTGCGGACTGTATGAGAATGCCCACTAATCCAATTCCACTGCCGACTAAATGTGCATTTCGCAGGAGCTTCTTTTCATCTTCCTTTACGAACCATACATACAAGGATATCATGATGATTAATCCTATAATGCCTACAATGGCGCTGCAGTCCATTATCTTCTTCAGGACAAGCATGTTATAGCTGTCACGGCTGTCAAATATAGGCAGCTCGTCATATCCTGTATTATCGTGGACCTGAAATTCATCTGGTCTAAATGAGTTCATAAATGAAGCAATTTCATCTGCCATCTGCGAACTCGTCATCGATGTATATAATCTATCGACACATTGCGAGTCATTAAAATGGAATTGGTACACGTCTGTCGTGCGCAGCACTATATTGGGACCTAAGCAAATACTTACAATCACAACACTTATCACAAGCAGCACTGTACACATTATCTTAAATCTGCTCACAGCAATACCTTCTTTCATAATCTTCTACCTAATACTTTATTATATCATACCCCTGTCATTCCCGCCATTACTTTTTCTGGAAATATGCTAAAAATGCTGTATACATGGCGGAAAAAATGTATAAATCGAAAGAAAAAGGCGGAATCCTAAAACTCCGCCTTCTGCTCTTTATGTTTTCTGTACGATTACTTAATGATAGTACATACTGCATCTGGACCGCAGCCAGCAGCATTTCCTTCATCTGTATCCAGATGAACTTCTCTTTCGTGCTTAGCACCAGCTCTTACCAGAACGTTATCGAATACCAGGCCTCTTTCGCCTTCGATCTTGATGCTTACGAATTCACCGTCTTTTACGCCAGCTTCAGCAGCCTGTTCGTCATTTAAGTGAACGTGTCTCAGTGCAACCATAACACCGTGATCCAGTTCAACTTCACCGCAAGGTCCGATCAGCTTGCAGCCAGGAGTACCTTCCAGCTTACCAGATTCTCTTACTGGAGCCTTGATACCCAGACCTCTTGCGTCTGTCATAGCCAGTTCAACCTGAGTTTCTGGTCTAGCAGGACCCAGAACTCTAACACCCTTCAGAGTGCTCTTAGGTCCAACGATGTCAACCTTTTCTTCACAAGCAAACTGACCTGGCTGAACCAGTGGCTTAGTTGGAGTCAGCTGGTGACCAGCACCAAATAATTTTTCAATGTGTTCTGCGCTTAAGTGTAAGTGCTTGTTGGATAAACCGATTTTTACTTCGTAGCCCATTTCTTTATGTATCTCCTTTACATTAGATAAAAATAATTAAAAAAAGCATAATTAACTTTCTTCATCTACCTTAAATTCTACACCTTCTACCATATTTTTTCCACTAAAATCTTTAGAAAAGTCATCAACTTTTTCACCGATCCAGTAAGCATCAAGTGTATCCTTCAAATTCCAGAGGATCCAAGCCCACAGTATCAAGTCATCTACCAGAGCAAAAGGTCCTAAAACCACTGGCAATACATCTACCGGCATCAAAAGATAAATGACACCGATAATCACCAGAAGCTTTTTTCGCTTCGGAACTGTCTTATCTGCCATCATTGTTTTAATTGCCTTTATTCTGCTCAAAATCACTCGAAAACTGACGAACTGCATATATTCTATTCCTCCAGTAATTTTTCAATTTCCCCCAGCAAAACATCCTGTCCTGTGCGTTTCAGCGAGGATATAGGAATTACTTTGTCCTCAGGGGAGAGATCCAGCGTCTTGCGAATTACGCTGATACATTTCTGTAATTCGTTTCTGGAAACTTTATCAGCCTTAGTCGCCACAACAATGCCGTCCAGACCATAGTACTTCAGATATTCATACATCTGAACGTCCTGTGCTGATGGAGCATGTCTTACGTCTACCAGCTGAATTACCTTCTTCAGTCCTTCACGATTGCTCAGATATGCTTCCATCATCTCGCCCCAGTTTTCTGAAACGGATTTGGAAATCTTCGCATATCCATACCCAGGCAGGTCAACAATACGGAATTCATCATTGACTTTATAGAAATTGATTGTTCTGGTCTTTCCTGGACTTCCAGATACACGAGCCAGACTCTTTCTGCCTGTAAGCAGGTTCAGCAAAGAAGATTTACCCACATTAGATCGACCTGCGAATGCAATCTCAGGCAGTCCCACTGGTGGATACTGGCTTGGCTTTACTGCTACAGTTTCCAGTTCAGATTTCTTAATCTTAATCATAATTTCTCTTCCTGTTCTTTTACAAGCGCATATTCCAGCGCTTCCTGTGCTCTTTCCAACAGAACGAAGTGAAGTGTCTTGCGTACTGTCTGCGGAATTTCATCTATATCGGCTTCATTTTCCTTAGGCAGAAGAATTGTGCGTATTCCTGCACGATGTGCAGCCAGCACCTTTTCCTTGATACCGCCTACTGGAAGCACCTTACCTCTGAGGGTAATTTCACCTGTCATCGCTACATCTTTGCGCACCGGAATTCCAGTGAGTGCAGATATTACAGATGTAAACATGGTGACACCTGCAGATGGTCCATCCTTAGGTACAGCACCTTCCGGCACATGAACATGGATGTCATATTTATTATAGAAATCTTCCTCCAGATTGTATTCGGAAGCGATTGATCTGATATATGTAATCGCTGCCTTAGCAGATTCCTGCATAACATCTCCCAGCTGACCTGTCAGCTGAACCTTACCGCTGCCCGGAATCTTAGCAGTTTCCACAAACAATGTGTCACCGCCAACCTGAGTCCATGCCATACCAGTAACAACTCCCACTTCGCTTTCACCTTCTATTATATCATAACGGAACTTCTTCTTGCCAAGATATTTTTCTAAGCCGGCAGGAGTAATCTTAAAGTTGCTGCCCTTTTTCATAACCTTCTGGCGTGCAACCTTTCTGCATAAACTGCCAATTTCGCGTTCAAGATTACGAACACCAGATTCTCTGGTATAGTAATTGATTAAATCACGAATAGCTTTCTCTGTCATAGTGAAGCTCTTTCCCTTTAAGCCGTGGTTCTTGGCCTGCTTTGGAATCAGATACTTCTGTGCTATGTTGACCTTTTCTTCTTCAGTATATCCGGAAACCTGAATAACTTCCATTCTGTCCAGAAGCGGGCGAGGAATGGTTTCAGTAGAATTGGCAGTTGTTACGAACATGACCTTAGATAAGTCAAACGGAATCTCCAGGAAGTGGTCTGTAAATTCCTTATTCTGTTCTGGGTCTAATACTTCCAGAAGTGCAGATGCCGGATCACCCTTAAAATCAGATCCTATCTTATCGATTTCGTCAAATAAGAATACCGGATTCTGTGTACCTGCATCTTTAATTGCAGAAATGATTCTGCCTGGTATCGCACCTATGTAAGTTCTTCTGTGACCTCTGATTTCTGCCTCATCGCGAACTCCACCTAAAGACATGCGCACGAACTCGCGGCCTGTGGCTCTGGCAATGGATTTTGCAATGGAAGTCTTACCAACCCCCGGAGGCCCTACCAAACAGAGAATAGGTCCTTTTATAGCCTTGGACAAGTGGATTACTGCCAAATATTCCAGCACTCTCTCCTTAACCTTATCCAGACCATAATGATCTTCATTAAGCACTTTTTCTGCCTTCTTCAGATCTGTATTAGTCTTGCTTTCACAATTCCATGGAAGTTCCAGAATTGTTTCCACATAATTTCTGATTACGCTGCTTTCTGCTGAGCTAGGCATCATCTTGCGGAATTTGCGAATCTCTTTCTTTACTTTTTCATCGACCTTTTCAGGCAGATTCAGCTCTTCCAGCTTCTTCAGCCACTTGTCAGCTTCAGCCTCAGCATCTTCATCATTTCCCAGTTCTTCCTGGATTGCCTTCATCTGCTCTCTCAAGAAGTATTCCTTCTGGTTATTCTTAATGCTCTCCTGCACCTTGGCATTTAAGTCTCTTTCCAGTCTCAAAATATTATTTTCCTCGACCAGAATTCGATTCAGCACTACTAATCTTTCCTTCACATCGAAGGTTTCCAGAATTTCCTGCTTCTTAGCTATCTTAACACCCAGCTGCATAGCTACAGTGTCTGCAAATAGAGAAGGATCTTCGATGGAAGCGACTATGTCGTAAGCGGAATCTTTGGAATTATTATCGAATGAAAGATATTCATCGAAATTATCCAGAGCTGCACGCATAAATGCTGCAACTTCTGCATCGTCCTCGTCCACCTCGTCAATATCAGCTTCTTTAACCTTTACAACAAGAAAAGGCTCTTCTCTAACCAGCTCTTTTAACACTGCACGATACTGACCATCAACCAGGACACGAATTGTATCCCCCTGAATCTTCAGCATCTGCTTTACTTTAATTACAGTTCCGACCTTATAGTAGTCGTCAGCTGTCGGTATCAAAACATTTTCATCCATCTGTGATGTCACGAAAAGTTCTTTTCCGTGCTTCATGGCATATTCAAGTGCCTTGATGGACTTTTCTCTTCCTATATCGAAATGCATGATGGTCTGTGGGAAAATGGTCAGACCACGAAGGGGAATGCAGGGGAATTCAGATTCTGCAGCTTCTTCATGCAGTTCTTCTGTGAGTTTTTCTTCGATTTCTTCGATTTTTTCCTCGATTTTTTCTTCTAAATCGCTCACTGTGCTCTCCTCCTCTCGCAAAATTGAACAAGGCAGGCTTTTTCCCTGCCTCATTCTGCTTAGGAAGCCGTAGCTCCCAGTTTTTTCATTTCATCATCTTTCAGAATCAGCTTAGGCTGACTTCCGTCTTCGATGGTTTCTTTCGTAATTATGCACTTGCTCACATCGTCTCTTGATGGGATTTCGTACATGATTTCTGTCATGGATTCTTCGAAAATGCTGCGCAGACCTCTGGCACCAGTCTTGCGTTCCAGCGCCTTGCGTGCGATTGCACGAATAGCCTCATCTTCGATTTCCAGTTCAACATCATCAAGTGCGAAAAGTTTACGATACTGCTTAAGTAACGCATTCTTAGGTTCAGTGATGATATT
>CAZLJV010000085.1:0-7151 GCA_964559965.1 uncultured Oscillospiraceae bacterium
AAACCCCGTATTTCCGGGCTTTTTCGTGTTGTCCCTATTATCAATCACTCCCATACCTTGAACTATGCCGCCACAATACGACAAAAGCCTTTCGTCCGTTACGGTCAGTTCAATCCCTTTGCTGCCTGCTGTTTTTTGAGGGTTCACCTTGTCGATTCTAATATCAAAAGATTCCACCCTTGTTCCATTAATTGTAGTGAGTATCTGTGCATCTCCTTCTTCAATCTGCGACTGCCTAGCCATAATCATAGGCTGCGCGTTTTTAATTTCGAAAAAAGGATCTCCACAAGCATAGATTCCGAAGCGACTGTTGAGCTTTACATTAGCTATTGAATTTTCATTACTATAGAAGATTCCCCTGATTTCTCCCGGCTTACCAGCTTCACCTTCTTGTATGGATTTCACCTCTGTGCGAAGCATTTCACCAGATCCGACCTCTAAAAGCGTTCCCGTCTGACTTTCATAGATGCCGTGACCTAAAGCCGCATATGAATTAGTTTCAGGATCATAGAAAGTGAGCGTTCCTATACCTGCAATTTTCTCCTTGACCCATACCCCTATCTTATAAGTTTCATCTTCCAAAACACGTATCGGCTGCACTGTAATCTTCAAAGTTTCATTATTTCGAAGCACTTCCAAATCCAGCGCCTTACTCCCAGAGTTTACAATTCGGCTCACATCTTTTGCATTATATACAGGTGTGCCATTAATTGATGAAATCATGTCGCCAATCTGCAGACCAGCCAGATATCCTGGACTTACAATCCCTTCATCCGTCTCAAGCTCCTCAAGACCGACGACAAGTACACCGCGCACCTCCATACGAATTCCCACGGACTGACCCCCTGGTATCAGTACCTTCTCGCTGACTACATTTACAGCTTCAAACGCGCGATTCTTCCAGCTTTCTAACCATCCATATGCAAGGAGAATCGCCATCGTAAGAATAAATATGACTACACATCGAATCATCCTGTTTCGCAGCATTTTTTTCATGTCGGCTGTCCTACCCTTCAAAATCTTGGAGCAAGGTGCTCAGTTCCTCCTGACTTTCTATCTGCACCCCTTGATCAAACAGCGCCTGATCATCAGGCCCCAACATCTCGTACAGGATTTCTGTCCTTTCAAGCTGCACCATATTCCCATTTTCGTCACAGAAAAAAACTACAATCGCATCTCCCGCTCGCTTTACTAAATAATATGGCGCCTGATGCGGAATTATGCCGTCATCTTCATTTTCATTTTCATCTTCAGCTTCAGCCCCATCGCTTTCCTGAAGATATTTATTCACTACGGCCATATCCTTTTCAGTTTTAGATATTTTCTGTGCATCATTTTGCTTCGAAGGGTAAGCGGGATCCTCAGGCCATGCGAAGTAAATAATTAAAACGCATAGGCACAACACAGCCGCCGCCCAAAACAGAATTGCATAATTCTTCTTAGTTTTTCTTGCAAACATTTCATCACCTCAGGCTTATTGTTTACAAAGAAAAACCATAATATTCATATTTCGATGTAATCCTTCATATTTTCGAATGTTTTTTCACCGATGCCACTTATATTCTTCAAATCTTCTATTTTTCCGAAAATCCCATTTTCCTGCCTGTAGTCAATGATTTTCTGAGCAGTGGAAGGACCGATTCCGGGGATAAGCTGCAACTCCTCGCTTGTCGCCTTGTTAATATTCACCCTCACACCGTCTTCCGTCATGCTGACTGAACTACCAGTTTCCGAACTTCCAGAGTTTCCAGAATTTTGGTTGCCAGTATCTGTGCCGATGTAGTACGGACTGCTTTCGTCTATGCTTCCTATCAAAATCTTCTGCCCGTCACTTACCTGTTCCGCCTGGTTTATTGCATCTGTCGCCGCAGATTCCTTCAGTCCTCCTGCCATCTCAATCACCTGAAATAGCCGAGTGCCTTGTGCGACTTCATAAACTCCGGGATAGCACACTTCCCCTCCTATATCCACATAGATTACTGACTCTGGAGTTTCTCCAATCGCAGATGTATCCTGCGATCCAAAATCCTGTGATTCAGAAGTCTGAGGCAAATCTCCATTTTCATCAGTTTCTAAGACGACATCCCCATCACTGCCTCCGAATATCCAGAAGAAAATGAGAGCAACAGCCACAATTACTGGCAATGCAATACGCTTCAAAATCTCTTCGTGTTCTTTCAACACCGTTAAATCCAATTTTTTCCCCATATAAAAAAACCTCCTACAATGTAAACATATTACAACGCAGGAGATTTCTTGTCAATATCAAAATTGTAATTCTCTTACAAACTTTAATGTTTTTCTCTCTACTTCCACATTATATCGTGGAATGTCTAATTCACAGAACGGTAAAAAAGTGGAGATTACCAGTTCCGGGCTTAAGTTCGATGTGCTTCCGCAGTCAAGATCCAGATTCAGCATAAGAGCCTTTCGATTATCGTTATCTGATACAATCATGCCTTCCATGCCTCGGATCATCTTGCGAATATCCACAGGTGCAAGTTTTTTAGTCTTTTTCTGACGTTTCATTGCTATAATCTCTGACTGATTCAGATAAGCTTCAATCTTTTTAGCTAAAACATCGTTAGACCATGCCGGTGCAGCCTGGTCAGGAATAGGAGCCCAAACCATATATTTTGCCGCTTCAGCTTCCCCGGCCAGAGACTTGATATTGCTGTCGAAACGCACGCAGGAAATCGGTTCAAGACCTTCCGGAAGGACTGACTTCATGCGCTGCAGAATGTCTGCTGGCTCGTGATTTTCCACAGTTTCAAACTCAATCAGCTCACATTTACTGCTGTATCCCAGAGACAGAGGCTGAGCGAAGCCCATCTTAGGATGCGGGTTAAAGCCTTGTGAATACTGAAGTGCTAAACCTGTTTTTTTGAAGGAACGCTTGAATATACGAAGCAAATCCAGATGGGAGGTGTACTTTACATACCCGTCCTTGTAGAACTTCATTACATAACGATTCATTTTAAGCAACCCTCCATTTCACACTTTACATATCTGTTTACGCCGCAGCCAACGCAACCGTGTCTGCAGTCCTGAGTAGTAACTTCGTCATAAGCTCTTTCAGCTTCACGCTTGAGGAAGTTTTTGGATACACCGCTGTCGATAACATCCCAAGGCAGAATTTCATCGAAACTGCGCTTACGTTCTGTATAGAAAGCACGGTCGATTCCACTTTCCTCGAAAGCTTTCTCCCAAGCCTGAGGCTTGAAATGTTCTGACCAGCTGTCGAACTTACAGCCATTGCGGAATGCTGCAAGGAGTAACTTGCTGCAGCGACGGTCACCACGAGCGAATACTGCTTCGAAGGAGCTTGTCGCATTATCGTGGTAGTTGAAGGTAACATGCTTCGTATGCAGCTTACCTGTCAGATAATTATGCTTTCTTGCGAATTCTTCTGCCGTATTCTGGCTTTCCCACTGGAATGGTGTATTTGCCTTAGGAACGAAATTGGAAACGCTGACAGTAACATTAAATCTGCCGCCTTTGCGACCGTTTCTCTGATAGTTCAGCTCAACGATATTCTTCGCAATTTCAGCGATGCCATCTAAATCCGCCTCTGTTTCCGTAGGCAGACCTATCATGAAGTACAGCTTAATATTAGTCCAGCCTAATTCTAATGCCTGCTCGATGGAAGTATAAATATCCGCCTCAGTTACACCTTTGTTTATAACATCGCGAAGTCTCTGAGTTCCGGCTTCAGGTGCGTATGTAAGACCTGACTTACGGTATTCCTGAATCTGATTCAGAACATCGAAGGCGAATTTATCAATTCTAAGAGATGGCAGAGATAAGGAAACATTTTCTTTTTTACAAGCTGGAATCAGCTCGTCGCACAGAGCTTCAAACTGTGAGTAGTCACTTGTAGACAGTGACAGAAGAGACAGCTCATCATTTCCTGTATTATGAAGGTTGTCCATAGCCAGCTGAAGAATTTTTTCTTTTGAACGTTCTCTGATTGGTCGATATATCATACCAGCCTGACAGAAACGACAGCCACGAGTACATCCTCTGAATGTTTCCACTACAGATCTGTCGTGAACAGCTTCTACGAATGGAACGATTGGATCAACTGGGAATGGAAGCTCCTCGATATTTTCAATGATCGCTCTGCGAACAGGCAACGGAGCTTCATCATACAGTTTGCATAATTCTTTTATTGTACCATCTTCGTTATACTTTACATCGTACAGAGATGGAATGTATACGCCGTCCACCTTACATGCCTTTTCGAAGAACTGGCGTCTGCTCATACCCTTTTTCTTACATTCAGCATACAATTCCATGACTTCCGGAAGAACCAGTTCCCCATCGCCGATGAAGAACATATCTACGAATTCAGCCAGTGGTTCCGGATTAAGCGCACAAGGACCGCCCGCTACTACCAGAGGACATACACCCAGTAAGTCTGTATCCTTAGCTCTGTCTGCAGCACCCAATGGCAGCTGTGCTAAATCAATCATGTTCAGAAGTGTCGTAAATGACATTTCGTACTGCAGCGTAAATCCGATGAAATCCATATTCTTCAGCGGGGTTTTAGTTTCCAACGTCAAAAGCGGCACATTTTCCTCACGCATCAACGCTTCCATATCTACAGCCGGCGCAAAAACTCTTTCGCAATAAATCGATTCACGATCGTTCAGTGCCTTATACAGAATTTGCATTCCCAGATAAGACATACCGATTTCATACAAATCCGGGAAGCAAAATGCGAATCTCACATCTACGCTTTCTGGATCTTTTTTTACAGAGTTAATTTCACCACCAATGTAGCGACCAGGTTTTTCTACTCGCTTAAGCATCTGATTTAACTTTTCAGTATAATTCATCCTTTTTCTCCTACTTTTTACACAATGCATCTATTGAGATGCCAATTTCCTTTTCTATATGACTCAAAAGCCCCCGCATTTCTTCTCTTCGCAGCTGCAGCTGCTCTACTGCTCCGGGACGATTCTTCGCTTTATCCATAATATACTGGAACCTCATATCAATCCCCACATAATCATGTTCCTTAACAAGACGGTCGCCAAAACATATCATGTCCAGCTCATTAAGCTCGTCCAATGGGTTGAATTGATGAAACATATGCTGACGCACTATTTTCGCCTCATCGTCGTATCCCATTCCCTGCAAAGCATCTGCTCCCACATTCCAATGTTCGTCGCTGGTTCTTGCAACGTCGTGGGTCAGACCAGAGCTCCTGACTAAATCCAAATCAAGATTATAGCGGCCGCTTTGGTTCAGTTTTTCAGCAATTAAATATGCTACCCTCGTCACTTCTCTGCAGTGTGCTATCACATGGGGCGGTGTTTGAAATCGTTCGTACAGTTCTTCGATTTCTTTTTCAGGAATTCTCTTCTGAATCATCTTTATGTTTTCCTTTACAAATAAAAGTTCCGGCTTTGAATTAGCCGGCACAGTTATTTTATCATACTTTCGTAGATTTTTCCACTCTTTCAGCATTTATCTTCAAGAGAATAATAGAATTCTTTTTCAGAACTTATGTCATAGGATCCAATCATTTCGCCCTTATGTATGCGCTCGCCCTCCACGACCCGAATCGAAGATAGATGGCCGTAAGTAGAGATTTTGCTGAGGTGTTCGACCATTACATACATTCCCAGTCCTTCTTGCTTGCCAGATTTCAGCACTCGCCCACCGCTGGCTGCATAAACTGGCTTAAGGCTGCTATGACCATCGCTCTCGCTCCCATCAAAATCTTTATCCAAGGGTGCTGCGTAAAGCGTCTGTTCGTTGGCAGTTATGACAGTGTCGCTTATAAGTGATGGCATATCGGCTGCAGTTTCAGCCGCCATCTCGCCTAAATTCAACAGATCAGCTAAGGTATAGTTCTTATTTATAGCCTCTTCTATTTTATCTATTAAGTTTCCTATTTTTTCACTTTTTGCTGCTGCTTCGTCTGCCATTCCGCTTTGCACCGACGCCAGCAGCATGAAGCAGACAATCAGTTGTATGATTCTTCGACTCTTTCTCATAGCACACCTCCGCTTTACTTATTTATGCGAGAAGCGAAACGGCTATGATAGAATAGCATAAATTATTAAAAAAGGAGCAATGCTGCAAATTTGCCTGCAATGCTCCTGACTGTTCTGGTCTAAAATTCGTCCCAGTATTCCAATTCGTAATCCTTGATACGGATGATGTCGCCTTCTTCTAAGCCCATTTCCTTCAGCTCATCGATAGCACCATTCTTTTCGATATACTTGTAAAGATATCTGAGAGAACCCATATCGTTGAAGTTTGTGGAGTTGAAGATTTTCATCAGCTGCTTACCATCAAGGGTGTATACACCATCTTCTTCATTGTAATCAGCATAGATTTCACGATAATCTGCATCCATAGCTGCATCTGCTTCGAAGTCGAACATTTCCAGTTCATCATCTTCTTCGATGCCTTCGGCCTCAACACGCTCTAATTCCAGAAGAGCTGCATCGAGAACTTCTTTTACGCCTAAATCCAATGGTGCGGACATAGGGAACACCTTATATCCCTTGCTTTCCACATATTCCTTGAATTCCAGATACTTCGGATCGTCTTCTTCAATCTGGTCAATCTTGTTAGCTGCTACGATCTGTGGCTTCTTCAAGATGCGTGGGCTATATGCTTCCAATTCGTTATTGATCTTATCGAAGTCTTCCTTAGGATCTCTGCCTTCACATCCTGAAACGTCTACAACATGAATCAGGACCTTAGTTCTTTCAATATGCTTCAGGAACTTAAATCCTAATCCCAAACCTTCGCTGGCACCTTCGATGATACCTGCGATATCGGCCATAACGAAACTTGTGTCGTGCAGCTTTACCACACCTAAATTAGGATCGATAGTTGTGAAGTGGTAGTTTGCAATCTTAGGCTGTGCGCTTGTTGCAACTGACAGCAATGAGGACTTACCAACATTAGGGAATCCTACTAAGCCTACATCTGCAATCAGCTTCATTTCTAAGATGATATTTCTTTCCTTAGCTGCACCGCCTGCCTCAGCAAAATTTGGTGCCTGACGAACTGAATTCTTGAAATGAACATTTCCTCGGCCGCCACGACCGCCCTTAGCTGCGATGAAAGAATCTCCATCTTCAACTAAGTCCTTCATCAAGTGTCCAGTTTCCTCATCGATTACC
>CAZLJV010000086.1:0-7087 GCA_964559965.1 uncultured Oscillospiraceae bacterium
CTATAAAAATCTATTATCTGTGCTTTATTTTTTTATATTTTAATGTCTCTTCAAGTAAAATAAAAATAATATGTTTTTATTGGGTGTTATTCTGGCTTGCGGCGTTGGTGGTCATAAAACCGTCAAAACACGCCGTAAGCCCTTTTACTTATTACAAACAATAAATTTGTATGTATAATAAATCTATTGAAATAAACGTTGAAATTATACGGAGAACACAACATAGAAGCACTGTATCATAGAAACAACCTACCATCATAAGTGTGTGTGGTCTATCCACTGTACCCCAGCATATCACTTACGCCACTGCTTCCTTTTGATTGTGGCATAGAAGAAGACACGTCAGTGCGGTTTGAGTTTTAGAATTTACACAGCACAAATATCCCATGATCAAAATTTGTTCATGGGATATTTGTTTGGTTAAACCATTTTTATTCCGTCCAGAGCGTTTCCTGCCATGGTCTTTTCGCCCCTTTCGGGCGATTTATATATTCTACAACGAAACCTGTCCGAATATTCCATAAAGGTGTCTTAGTCAAATTAGGTTGGCAGGGTCTACGTTGGAGAAGATTCTGGCTGAGGTATCGTACCACTTAAAGGCTATGTCTTCCCGTACATTATTTTCCGTCAGGTACTCTGGGAACCGTGCTAGAGCCGAACACACCTTATTCTCGAAGTCAGGGTTCACAGAGCTATGAGAATGGATAGTGAAGATAGCCTTGGCATCATTTTGTAGGGTATCTTCGATTACCCGTTTTGCTTCCATAAGGTTATTGACGAACTGGCTGGTACGCCACGTCCTTGCGAAATATACATCAACCAGAGCAGTAAGGCGTTCGCTGCCATACTCATTCTTTCTGACTGCTACTTTAGAAATGTATATATTCTTCTGAGCAATGGTAAAAAGGTCTGGCTCCTTAGAAAGTTCCAGTTTCTTACCCGTAGCATAGTTATATCCATACTGGCGGCGGGTTTCCATTCGGCTTATCTGATAAATCAGACCATCGGTACTGTACCCTCGGCTTATGAAAGAGTCATAAAGTCTGTTCAGCTGACGTATGTGTGCTTCACCTGTCGGCAAGTAATATTGAAGCGAAGACCGCTCCATCTGCTGACGCATAGCCTGAGCAGGGTTTTCTTTTTCAAAATAGCCTTGGCTCAGGTAGTTCTCGAATACCAGAGCAGACAGTTTGATTCGGATTGCGTTGATTTCGGCAGGGTGTTCTATACCAAAGTAGTTTAAGGTACAGACGGTCACTTCCAGAATGTTATTGGCGGTGATGCGTCTCTTTCTTAGAATCCGAGACTGGACAAGGTCTTCTACCAGTATGGTGTTGGTATGGGTATCACTCTTGTTATGATTCAGCAGCCTACACATCTGGCTCTGTACCACACAGCCACCCGCCCTGACGATACACCACAGCAGGTCTTCATACTTCTTGAAGAAATACTGCTGAATCACTTTCTCTTTTTCACTTAGCATCATATTAGGCACCCCCTTAGTGGCGTACAAAGTCGATACTGGCACCGAGCAGTTCCGCAGCAGCTTCTTTAGCAACAATCTGTTCAGTGCCATAGTTGGAGTTGATTATCTCAACGCAAATCAGTTCCCCATGCTCATTACGATAACCGCCATCTGGCAGACTGATTTCGCCACGTTCCAGTTTGGCAAGCAGTTCGAATCTCTGCTCAGGTGGCAGACGTTCTATCTGCTCCATCAGTTCTTGGCGTAGGTCACGCTCATTGAGCCAAGTCTGATGATGATGAACTATCTGGTCTGCCAGTCTGATATTATGTCTGACAGCAGTTGAGGACTGGTAGAAGTTATTGCTTCCCTGATAATGCTGTCTGACAAAGGCTCTACCTTTGCTTGTTAGTTCAAAGGCGGTCTGCTGCCGTCCTTTCTCTATGTAGTGAAGCTTCTTTATGATACCCTGTGATTGGTAGTTTCTCAGTCGGTTGGCACTGACAATCGAGAGGGCAGTCTCTTTGGAAATATGCTGACTGGATTTCAGCACAGTCAAAAATTTCTCGTCCTTGTGGCTAAGCTGAACGATGTATTGTTGTTTTCTCATGGTGGAAAACCTCCTTTTCTCATTTTCTCTGCTTCCCATGGGGAAGCAGTATCAGGCTCCTGCCAGACCGAAGATGCCAGTTTCGGTAACAAACGATTGAAACAATCGTGGTGGCGTCAGCCATGTTCCCGAAGCCGAAGCAGGGCGAAGTCTGCTCCCATAAAGGGGCAGATGTGCGTCTGAGGTCTGGCAGAATATCCGAACGGATAAATTTATCTTATTATCTTCTAATGTTAGTATTTCCAAGGAGTTCTTATCACTCGAAACTGTTTTAAGACGAAAAATCCCACGGGAAACGCAGGTTACCGTTATCCCGTGGGAAAAAGGGTTATACATCTGTTTGTTTGGGATGCTCAGGAGTGTATAGACTAAAACCGCTTCTTTACATCATGTATGGTTGTTTCATCCAGAGGGTTAATGAATCGTTCTGCGTTAAGGTCATTCAAGAAGCAGACGCAAGGACCTGTCCGCTGAATCTTGTCTGCACAGTCACGGCAACAGCGTAGGTCACTATCCCCCAGCTTCAGCGGAATATGTGCTGACTTCTCTGAAATGCTTGTGCCACATAAACAGCATACCATAATAAAACCACCTTTCTTAGTTTTTATAATGATACTGAGCAAGGGGGTAATATATCAGAAAAACAAGTGTTACTACTTCAAAATGTGGTACTTGTACGCTGCCACTCTTTACCTTTTGAAAAAAATATGTTATTATATGTGCGTGGTTGGGTGGATAGCCACCACCTAACCTCTTTCTTTTGTGGGGATAAATCCCTACCATTTTAATTTTGATAAGACTAAACCAGAGATTGCCAACTCTGGTTTAGTCTTTTTTTGTCCTCGAATACTTCTGCTTACTGGCAATGTTGATTTGTCGATACAATTTTGCTATAATTTCAAAAAAGTGATAGGCGGTGAAAGAATGAACAAGTGGAGCTGCGGACTGTTTGAACAGGACATAACACAAATGAACTATATGGAGCTAGCTGATTGGATAACAGTCTGTCGTTCTGTTGTGCTGAAAGAGAACTTTGATACCTATGAAAGATATATTTCCGAAGTTGATTTATTCTGTAGGGAATGGGAAGCCTTTTATGAGCAAAACGAATCCTTCTTCACTACACACCATGACCGTTTCAAGAAAGCACTGGCTTTTTCCAGTTATGCGAAGCGTCTTACGTACGAGTTTAATTATGGGGATAAAACCATAGTAAAGTTTGAAAATTTCAAGAATAGTCCTGATGTAAATCTAAAAAGCCGTGATATAGAAGAAATAGACCAAGATTTTATGTCTAACTATGACACCATAAAAGCTATTTTCCAAATAGAAGATGGCTATAAAGGACGGCTGCATGAGGCAATTCTTGACCAACTCTTTAGGGGTACCACAATCAAAATAAGAGCTTTTAAGAACGGGGAATGGTTTAAGGCTGCTTCATATGAAGAATATATCAAAGAATGTGAAAAGCAGAAATATTATTTTGATGTAGTGCCTAAGCATAAAAAGAATAGTTACAAGAAGGTGTTGGCGGAATACGAGGTTCCCACATCAGTCTATTCAGACTTCATCAGCGAAAACAAGTGTGAACAGGAATTCGGGAAAAAGTTTTTCATTAACCTTGGATTTGCCATGTCGCTGAACCTAACACTGGTGGAAAAGCTTTTGAACTACAATGGTTATTCCATTAAGAATAAGTCTAGACAATTTGACGTGATATGTGAAAAGGCTTTCCGCATAGGATTCGGCAGAGAATATACCATTGCCCTGATAGATAAATGTAATCAGGAAATAGCTGATAAATATGACGTTTATAAACCAGTTCCAACGATAAAAAAAGAAACTCGATGATAGCAAAAAAGCCGTAAAATAACCGCACTTGCGGCGAATTTGCGGCTTTTTCACAATTTCAAAAAAAAGAAGAACCCCGAAATGTTGAAATTTCGGGGTTTTTTGAACAGTAGTACCGTTCCCAGATTATCTCTTGGAGAACTGGGATGCTCTTCTTGCCTTCTTCAGACCGTACTTCTTTCTTTCCTTCATTCTTGGGTCTCTAGTTAAGAAACCTGCAGCCTTCAGAGGTGCTCTGAAAGCTTCCTTGTCAGCTACGCACAGTGCTCTGGAGATACCGTGTCTCAGCGCACCAGCCTGACCTGTGAAGCCACCACCGAAAACGGTAGCGATTACGTCGTACTTGCCTTCGCAACCAGCTACTTCGAAAGGTCTTCTAACTTCTCTCTTAACGATTTCCATACCGAAGTAATCTTCCAGCGGCTTCTTATTTACGATGATGTTACCGGTTCCAGGGATTAATCTAACTCTGGCCACGGAACTCTTTCTTCTGCCTGTTCCCTGATACTGAATCTTTGCCATTGCTTATTCCTCCCTTTCCTTAAATTTCCCAGTTTTCTGGCTTCTGTGCAGCATGAGCGTGCTCAGGACCAGCATAAACATGTAACTTCTTAAACATCTGTCTACCCAGCTTACCATCAGGTAACATACCCTTAACAGCATGTCTGATGATTTCTTCTGGCTTAGCAGCCTGCAGCTTTTCGAAAGTTACTTCTCTCAGACCACCTGGGTAACCAGTGTGTCTCTTGTAGATCTTTTCTTTTCTCTTCTTACCGGTTACTTCAACCTTTTCAGCGTTGATTACGATAACATAGTCACCACAGTCAACATGAGGAGTGTAAATCGGCTTCTTCTTGCCTCTCAGAATGGAAGCAACTTCGGATGCAAGTCTACCCAGAGTCTTGCCTTCTGCATCTACAACGTACCACTTACGTTCTACTTCTGCAGGTTTTGCGATAAATGATTTCATTCGTCTTTTTTCCTTTCTACCTACTTGGTTCCCCGCAAAATCCGTGCGTTGGAACTGTTTCGGCCTTGTCTACTAGGATTCTGCTGCTTGCGGACAACAAAATCTGGTTCGATATACTAAAACTTTTTAGTTTGGGGTCCCGGACGGTCATCCATCCTGCGCCCCTGCACACACAGTGCGTATCTATTATACAGCTAAACTGTTGGAATTGCAAGCTTTTTTATATCATTCTACGAAAATTTTTTAGAAAAAATTTCTGCAAATGCTCCGCACCTACAGTCCCTTGATTTCCAGCAAAACATGTGATGTCGCCAGCTGTTCATCTGTCGGATCGAAATAAGTGTAATTTGTCAGCCCCGTGAATGTCCATTCATTCTTTCTGCTGTCCCACTTGTTGCTGCTGCCAGAGGTAGCATCTACTGTAATCCAGCGTCCATCTACATAGCACTCATTCCACCAGTGGTCAACGAGAGTAATGTTAGGCTCAGTAGACCAAGTATTAAACCCATCAGTAGTGCTCAAGCTGATGTGATGGCCGTTTACAATTCTCGTTGGAATTCCCTGTGCTCTAGCCAGTGCCGCAACTATATCCGCATATCCCACGCAAGTCGTCGCCACCTTGCCCTTTTCGCTGTTTGCACTCATCTTCTTATTACGCAGATTATACAGATTGCGATACGGATCGACATACTGATTCTTCTTCGTCGCAAAAGCAACATTATCATAATAGAAGTTTTCAGCCACATATTTGTAAATCTTCTGCAGCTTCTCATAGTCCGTCTCCGCACCCTTTACGACCTTATCGGAAACGCTCTTAAAATACTTCACCTTCTTAGAAGTAACAGACGCCACCTTCTTAGTCACTGGATCACGGAAACACAAGCTCTTCACATCGCTTAAATTAGTCTTCTTGAAAGCAGATGGCTTTTTCTTCTTATCTGCATTCTTATCTAAGCGTGCATTCTCCTTGATAATCTTGTCATACTGCAAAATCCCAAATACCCCGTCGCTCACTCTAAACGCACAGTTTTTATAGAGCACAGGATTATTCTTTGCTCCAACCTTCTTAGTTATCTGCAAAATATAATCTCCGCTCATGGTTCCTGTTCTCTGGGTTGTATTCGGCAGTCTGAAACTGAATTTGCAATACTCGCCCATGTCCTGCGGATATGCTCGTCCAACCCATACGCTCTTAGTATCGCCAACTTTCACCACGTTGAAATTATACTCATCGGCCTTTATTGATGTTTCTACTTCGATTTCCAGCGCAGTGCCATTAGCCGTAACCTTAACCCACTCATGCTCTAAATTTTCACTTGAAATCAGGCTATACACTACAGTCGGTGTCCCTGCATTCTTAACAGCAGCATCTGCCTGCAGCGGCAACATACCAAGTACCAATTATTACTACGAAAAATGCGCATTCTATGTAAAAGAGGTACTAACCTCTATATATATCTCACAACCAGATCTTTTACAAAAAATAAAAAAAACCGGCAACGTCCTACTTTCCCAGGCAGCTTCCCACCAAGTATCATCGGCGCTAAGGAGCTTAACTTCTGTGTTCGAGATGGGAACAGGTGTGACCTCCTCGCTATTGTCACCGGATTTTCTCTTTTCTCTTGAAGGCGTACCTTCAAAACTGAATACATATTCTATGCTCTGCTTTCTTCTTAAAAACCATTGGTCAAGTGTTCGACCTATTAGTATCGGTCAGCTACATGCATTACTGCACTTCCACCTCCGACCTATCAACGTGGTAGTCTTCCACGGGTCTTACCATTTCTGGAGGAAATCTTATCTTGTGGGGGGCTTCGCACTTAGATGCTTTCAGCGCTTATCCCGTCCGTAGGTAGCTACCCAGCTATGCCCTTGGCAGAACAACTGGTGCACCAGAGCTACGTCCATCCCGGTCCTCTCGTACTAAGGACAGCTCCACTCAAATTTCCAACGCCCACAGCGGATAGGGACCGAACTGTCTCACGACGTTCTGAACCCAGCTCGCGTACCTCTTTAATGGGCGAACAGCCCAACCCTTGGGACCTACTTCAGCCCCAGGATGAGACGAGCCGACATCGAGGTGCCAAACACCGCCGTCGATGTGAACTCTTGGGCGGTATCAGCCTGTTATCCCCAGGGTAGCTTTTATCCGTTGAGCGATGGCCCTTCCACTCGGAACCACCGGATCACT
>CAZLJV010000087.1:0-7075 GCA_964559965.1 uncultured Oscillospiraceae bacterium
ATACCATAGATGGGGCGGATTTGGTAGGGGGGATTAAATCAGAGTTTCCCTAGGTGTGCGGTTATTAAGCGCTTACTGAATGAACGGCAGGGTCCCATAAATGGGACCCTGCCGTAACTTATTGGGGATGGGTTATTATTGAGCGCTTACGACGAGAGTGCTGATTACGCCAGTAGTATCACCAATGGATTAATCAAACCACTTCTCGGCGTGCACTGCAATCTTATTCTCAATTACTTCCGCAACTTCCTTGTTGTCTGCACTGACAGAAATGTAGGTCTTAAGTTTCGGCTCCGTGCCAGAAGGTCGCACCACAATAGAGCAGTTATCTTCCAACAGGAACTTGAGGACTTCGGACTTCGGCAGGCCATCCAGGCCATGGGCATAGTCAAGTAGTTTTATGACCTTTTTACCGCCGAATTCTTTGATACCCCCACGGAATACTTGCATAATTCTCTGCATCTTAGCAAAGCCAGCGCTGCCGTCAAATTCGTAACTACGCAGGGTGTTCAGGCAATAGCCATAAGTCTTATACAGCTCATCCAACTTGTCCAGCAGGCTGATACCCTTAGTGGCGTAATAGCTAAACATCTCGCAGATCATGTACGCACCATCTACGCCATCCTTATCGCGGACATAGGATCCGGTCAAATAACCATAGCTTTCTTCAAATCCGAACACATAGCTGTCTGCCTTACCCTGCTTTTCCAGTTTGCCGATCTGCTCACCGATAAACTTGAAGCCAGTCAGCACGTTGATGGTGCGAAGACCATAGCGGGAAGCTATCTGCTCGCCCATATCCATCGTCACGATGGTTTTCACCATAACGGGGTCAACAGGCATTTTTCCATGCTTCTGACGCTGATCGCAAATGTAGTCCAGCAACAACATGCCAGTCTGATTGCCGGTCAAAAGTTCGTACTCGCCCGCCTTGTTCTTAACCGCAATACCTACACGATCGCAATCCGGATCAGTTGCTAGTAGCAGATCAGCATTGCATTTCTTGGCATACTCCACCCCCAGTGCCATAGCTTCCTTAATTTCCGGGTTCGGGTACGGGCAGGTCGGGAAATTGCCGTCTGGTTGTTCCTGCTCTTTGACCACAGTGATATTAGTATAGCCCATCTCTTTCAGGGTACGGGTCACAGGCTTTAACCCAGCCCCATTCAGCGGACTGTAAACGATAGCCACATTTTTGTTGACTTCTTCCCCAAACAGAACAGACTGATTCTTCACCTCATCTACAAATGCAGTGTAAACTTCATCCGGGATATACTGAATCGATTCATTTAGAATACCAGTCTCAAAATCGCTGTGCTTCACATCGGCAAAAATATCCAGCTTTTCAATTTCTGTCAGAATTTCAGCAGCAGCTTCTGTGGTGATCTGACAGCCATCTGCGCCATAAACCTTGTAGCCATTGTACTTACCGGGATTGTGCGAAGCCGTAATCATTACACCAGCAGATGTATGTAGATAGCGAGTCGCAAAGGACACTGTCGGTACCGGCATCAGAACAGGCCAGATATTGACCTTAACGCCGTTGGCAGCAAAAACATCGGCAGCAACTTTTGCGAACACATCACTCTTGATGCGGCTGTCATAGCCAATTACTACAGAAGGATCTGGAAAATTCTTTTTTAAATAGTCCGATAAGCCTTGTGAAGCCTTTGCTACTGTGTAGATATTCATGCGGTTTGTGCCTGCGCCAATCACGCCACGTAGTCCACCAGTTCCAAAAGCAAGATTCCGATAAAAAGCATCCTCAATTCTTACATCATCCAGTTTTTTTAGCTCGGCGACAATATCGAGATCTGCCGTTGCATTTTCAAGCCAACGTTCATATTCTTTTCTAACATCCATCTTCGTCACCTATCTTTCTTCATATTCCAAACATTTGCGCTGCCCATAGGATTCCATGTGCAGAACTATTGCAACAAATCTCGTTGCGCATCACCATATCGACTGCTTGCTTTAATGGAATAACAAAAACATCTAGTTCTTCGGTCAAGTCAAGATGCTGTTCACTGACTTTGCGGCAGTGATTCGCAAAATAGATGTGCATATAATTTGTCAGTTTTGCAGAGCTTTCCACTGTTGCTCCGATGTATTGCCAATCATCCGAAACATATCCTGTTTCTTCCAACAATTCTCTCTTAGCAACCGCTAATCCATCTTCACCCTTTTCAAAACCTCCTGCCGGAACTTCTATAAGTTCCTGGTCAAAACAATAACGGTATTCTTTCTTCAGAATAATATTCCCGACATCATCAATTGCTACAATTGCAGCAGCATCGTTGATAGTAATGGCGTAGAAGTCATCAATATGCTGACCGTTAGGCAAATCCACCGAATCCTTCCGCACTTTGACCCAACGGGTATCCACCAAGGATTCTGAGCTGGTTGTTCTCCATTTTTTCATATCTTATCCCCTCACATCGAGGAATTGTGCCTGCCCATGAATCGTCAGTGTTTTGGAATCTGCCGGAATAAAAATACAGTCACCTTTATAAAATGTAATATTCCCACGTTCATAAGAAATCGAACCACATCCATTCACACAGAGCAACACTCTAAATGCGATTTCATCCGCACGATAATGCACTTTCTGACGCCGTTCGGTATTGACGATCATACGGTACACTTCAAAATACTTGCAACGAGTCAGCAACTCTGCTGCCACACCCTGTCGATATTTCAGCACGCGCAAAGGCTGTCGTGGTTCAGCAGTGCTTTTCAATTTTGCCACATCCAGAGCCTTGTCGATATGCAATTCTCTCTTCTTGCCATCTTTTCCTATACGATCATAATCATATAAACGATAGGTCAGGTTTGAATTCTGCTGAATCTCCGCTACCAGTGCGCCTGCGCCAATTGCATGGATAGTGCCAGCCTCTATAAAAAACAAGTCACCTTTTTTTACTGGAACCCACTGCAGCTCTTTCATCAAAGTTCCATTAATAATCGCCTGCCGCATTTGTTCTCTGGTGCAGTCACGCTTGAGTCCGTAAACAAGCCTTGCATTCTTGTCGGCATCCAGCACATACCACATTTCTGTTTTGCCGAGCTGCCCCTGTTCATGCTCGATCGCATAAGCATCCGTAGGATGCACCTGAACAGACAAATCCATTTTTGCATCAATAAATTTGATAAGAATTGGCATAGTATTCTCACCTTTGTGCCGCTTTCCCAAATATTCAGGGTATTTTTCAAGCACCTGTGCCAATTTCTTTCCATCAAACTCTCCACCAACAACATAACTTGGACCATCCGGATGAGTGGAACACTCCCACGTTTCAGCCAGTGGAGTCAAAGCGAGACCTTTATCAAATTCATCATTTAGACGATTTCCGCCCCAAAGGTAATCTTTCCCGGACGGGCGGAGCAAAAGAGGTTCTTTTTTTGTTTCCATAACAGCCGCCCAACCTTTTGTTAGTATTCCAGTGCAAATTTCTTCTTATCGCGAACATCAATCTCTGCGCCCAGCTGAACTTCGATCAGCTTTAATTCTGTTTCTGCGATGACTGTGTGGCGGCAACCTGCGGACATGGTAATCACATCGCCCGCCTTAACATTCTGCTCCATGCCGTCCACAACCGTTTTTCCCTTACCTGTAATCACAGTCCACACCTCATCGCGATACTGATGGCTGTGGTAGTTCATCTGATGCCCTGCATTCAGTGTCACCTTTATTGTCATGGACTCTTTTTCAACATCGATGACCTTAAAACTCCCCCAGGATTTTTCAGCATACATAACACGATGATCAAGTGTGTTCACAAATGGCTTAATATAGCTAGATTGCTCTTTATCCGAAACCAAAATACCTTCCACGCTGGCCGAAACAACCACATCTTTCAGTCCCATGCAAAGGATAGGTACATCCAACTCATTGACAACGTGGACATTTTCACAATCCTCGCTAAACAATGCTTCGCCTACAGCATGGCTGTCCATCGCTTCAGTCAAAGTGTTCCAAGTGCCAAGATCTTTCCATGTGCCCGCAAAACGCATGACTTCAATTTCTGGTTCATGCTCTACCACAGCATAATCAAAACTGATTTTATTTAGAGTATCATATTTATTGAACAAATCATCGTAGTCAACAAAGTCAATCAGTTCATGTGCACGGTTTAATACATAGCCAAGCTTGAAGGCAAAGACACCACCATTCCATAGCGCGCCCTTTGATATGTAGTTTTTTGCCACTTCCTGTGTCGGTTTTTCTTTAAACACCGACACTTTACTGATATTCTCCTTGCCAATAGGAATAATATAGCCGTACTTCTCGCTGGGATAAGTCGGCTCAATACCCATCAGAACCAAATTTGCATTACTGACGGCTGCGCGCTCACATAAGGCTTTTAATGCTTCAAAGTAATCGTTTTCCACATAAGGATCAACCGGGCAAACAACGACAGATTCCTCTTCACTTATTCCCTGTACATCTTTAAGATATGCAGCAGCTAAAGCAATGGCGGGGAAAGTGTCACGACGACAGGGTTCCACACTGATTCCAACTTCTTCACCAAGCTGGTTATGAATTGCAGAAACCTGAGATTTTGATGTCGCAATAGTGACAGTTGCACCAGTGTCCACCTCCTTAATCTGTCGGTAAACACGTTGCACCATGGACTCCAACTCACCATCTTCACGGTGGAATATCTTGATGAACTGCTTGGAACGAATATCGTTGGAAAGGGGCCAGAGGCGCTGGCCAGAACCGCCGGATAACAAAACTAAATTCATAATAATTCTCCTATCGTCTTAACAGAAAAGGCCGCGGCCCTGCACGGACACACGACCTTTTCAAATCGCTTATTGATGTATACTCAGCGTTCTGCACGCATGGGGTTGTCCAAGAAATCCTCGTAGGACAAGCGCAGGCCATCCTCCAACTCGGTCTTGTAGGTCCAACCGAGGTTGGTCGCCTTGGAAACATCCAGCAACTTGCGTGGCGTACCGTTGGGCTTGGACGTGTCCCACTTGATTTTTCCTGTATAACCCACGACCTTCGCAACCAACTCGGTCAGCTCCTTGATAGTCAATTCCTTTCCAGTGCCAGCATTAACGGTCTCATTGCCGGAGTAGTTGTTCATCAGGAACACACACAGGTTTGCCAGATCGTCCACATACAGGAATTCACGCAGCGGGGAACCGTCACCCCAGCAGGTAACGCTGGGCAGATTCTGCTCTTTCGCCTCATGGAATCGGCGAATGAGTGCAGGGACCACGTGGCTATGGGTCGGGTGGTAGTTATCGTTGGGACCGTACAGGTTGGTGGGCATAACGCTAATGTAGTCCGTACCGTACTGACGGTTCAGAAACTCACAGTACTTCAGACCAGAGATCTTTGCCAGCGCATAGGCCTCGTTGGTCTTTTCCAACTCGCTGGTCAGCAGACAGCTTTCCCTCATAGGCTGAGGTGCCATGCGGGGATAAATACATGAGGAGCCCAGGAACTCCAATTTTTTGCATCCATTCTGCCATGCAGAGTGGATGACATTCATTTCCAGCGTCATGTTGAACCACATGAAGTCTGCCAAGGCTTCCTGATTTGCAATAATTCCGCCTACCTTAGCGGCAGCCAGGAAAACATACTCCGGCTTTTCCTCGGCAAAGAACTTCTCCACGTCCTCCTGACGGCAGAGGTCCAGCTCCTTATGGGTACGGGTGATAATATTAGTATAGCCCTGACGCTGCAGTTCCCGCACGATAGCGCTGCCTACCATCCCACGATGACCGGCAACGTAGATTTTTGCATTTTTTTCCATCATATCCGAATTGCCTTCTTTCAAAATCACAGAACGGACTTCATAGCCTTTTCACGCTTTGCACGCTCACGATCGTGCTTTGCCATAATCTCAACCAACTGCTCATAGGTTGTAGACTGCGGGTTCCAACCCAGAACTGTCTTTGCCTTGGTCGGATCGCCCCACAGGTTATCTACATCGGTCGGACGGAACCACTGCGGGTTCACACAGACCAGCATCTTACCGGTTTCCGCATCATAGCCCTTTTCATCGACGCCCTTGCCTTCCCAGCGGATGGTGATGCCATTGGCAGCAAAAGCCTTCTCGGTGAAGTCGCGGACAGTGTGCTGCACACCGGTTGCAATAACAAAGTCGTCCGGCTTCTCCTGCTGCATGATCAGCCACATGCACTCCACATAGTCCTTGGCATAACCCCAGTCACGCAGAGAGTCCATGTTGCCCAGTTCCAGATGATCCTGCAGGCCTTCTGCAATACGGCCAGCTGCCAACGTAATTTTGCGAGTGACAAAGTTCTCACCTCGGCGTTCAGATTCATGGTTGAACAGAATACCATTAACAGCAAACATCCCGTAGGCATCACGATATTCCTTGACCATCCAGAAGCCGTATTGCTTGGCAACAGCATACGGAGAATAGGGATGAAAAGGAGTGGTCTCGCGCTGGGGGACTTCCTCAACCTTGCCATACAGTTCCGAAGTTGAAGCCTGATACACCTTGCAGGTCTTAGTCAGACCGCAAACGCGAACAGCTTCCAGCACACGCAGAACACCCAAAGCATCCACATCGCCAGAATACTCCGGTGCATCAAAAGAAACCTGAACATGGCTCTGTGCGGCCAGATTATAGATCTCATCGGGCTTGATCTCGCCTACCAGACGGATCAGACCGGAAGAATCGGACAGGTCGCCGTCGTGCAGCTTGATGACGTTCTTTTCGATCAGGTGGTCGATACGTGCTGTGTTGGAAATAGATGCACGACGGACGATACCGTGGACTTCATAACCTTTCTCCAGCAGAAACTCTGCAAGATATGAACCATCCTGACCAGTAATACCAGTAATAAGTGCTTTTTTCATTTTTTACTCCTCCCTAATTTTGTGCTGTATCTCAAATTAAGCTCCTTAAGTTTACCAGAAGCATTAAGATTACAGAAGTGGGTAACTGTACCTTTATTAGCACAATATTGACTTTTTTCAAAAAGCAAGCTACCTTCTGCTCTACTCACCACTGTCTCCTATATTCCGTTGTGCGTACACCGCTGAGCGGAATCACCTCGACCGGCGAAATTGAGCAGCCGTTCC
>CAZLJV010000088.1:0-7044 GCA_964559965.1 uncultured Oscillospiraceae bacterium
ATCCTCGAAATCGGGACGGCCGTGGGGTATTCTGCGGCATATTTTGCCATGAAAACAGGAGCAGCCGTAGTAACGGTGGAAAAGAGCGAAAGCGTCCATGCTGTCGCTGTGGAAAATGAAGAAAAGTTAGGGCTTTTTTCATCTGTAACCACTCCCGGCAAAATCCGTCTTCTCGTCGGTGATGGGGAAGAGCAGGTTCTTCGTTTGCTGGAGGAAGGTGAAGAAGCATTCGACCTAATCTTCATCGATGCTGCCAAGAGCCATTACAAGCGTTTCTTAGATGCAGCGCTTAAACTTAGCCACCCTGGCACTGTAGTCGTTGCAGACAATGTGCTTTTTCAGGCTAAGACGGTTTCTGATGAGTATGATCCTGTAGGCAAACATAAGACCAACATCCGCAGACTGCGGGAATTTATTCAATATGTATATGACCACCCTAAGCTGGAAACCAGTTTGGTTGCCTGCGGAGACGGCTTGACCGTAAGTGTGGTGAAGGAGATTTAGAGAGAATGATAAACGAAAGAAAAGCAATGCAGAAGATGGAATTACTGGCACCTGCCGGCGATTTAGAAAAGCTGAAGATTGCTGTAATATATGGTGCTGATGCTGTATATTTCGGCGGTGAAATGTTCAGCCTTCGTGCCGGTGCTGGAAATATGTCTATTGAGGAAATGCAGGAAGGTATTGCATTTGCTCATGAAAGAGGTGTTAAGTGTTACCTGACTATTAATATTTTCGCACATAATGAAGATATTGAACCTCTGACTGCATACCTTCATAAGATTAAAGACATGGAATTAGATGCTTTTATCGTCAGCGACCCTGGCATAATTGATCTGATTCAGGAAGTAATTCCAGATGCTGAAATTCATCTCAGCACTCAGGCAAACATGACCAATTATCGCACAGCCAACTTCTGGTACAAGATGGGCGTGAAGAGAATTGTTTTGGCGCGTGAAATGACATTTGAGGAAATCCATGAAATCAGAGAAAAAATCCCTGCAGACATGGAATTAGAATCTTTTGTGCATGGTGCGATGTGCATTTCCTACTCTGGTCGCTGCTTGCTGAGCAATTTCATGGTAGAACGTGATGCAAACCGTGGTGCATGTGCACACCCTTGCCGTTGGAAGTATTCCTTAGTTGAAGAACAGCGTCCAGGCGAGTATTATCCAGTAGAAGAAGACAGCCGAGGCACATATATTTTGAATTCACGAGATCTGTGTATGATTGAACATATTCCGGAGCTTGCTGAAGCAGGAATTATATCTGCTAAGATTGAAGGTCGTATGAAGAGCATCTTCTATGTGGCATGTCTCGTTTCTGCATATCGTAAGGCGATAGACGCATACTATGCTGATCCTGAAAATTATGAATTCAAAGATGAATGGATGAGCGAAATGAAAAAGGCGAGCCACAGAGAGTTCACTACCGGTTTCTATTTCCATCAGCCTACAAACAAGGATCAGAACTATCAGACAAGTGCTTATACAAGAGAGTATACTTTCACAGGGCTTGTGAAGGAATATGATCCGGAAACTGGTATGGCCACAGTAGAACAGCGTAATAAGATGGTTCTTGGTGATGAAATCGAAGTTATGGGACCTGGGGTGGATTATTTCACACAAACCTTAACTGAGATGTATAATGAAGAAGGTGAGCCGATAGAGGCTGCACCACATCCTCAGCAGATTATTAAGATCAAAATGGATCAGCCTGTTGGCCAATATTTCATGCTGAGAAAGAAAAAGTAAAAAACGAAGTAAAATTAAAAGGAGAAAAAAATGTCTAATGACCTTGGCAGCGGCCCCAGTCAGATAGGGCTGTTAGCTGCATGTATTATCGTATATGGTTTCTTTACTGTGATAAACACAGCCTTCGGTTCTGCCGGAAAAAATAATGAAAAATATCAGACGGCTTGTAAGCTGCTTCAGATGACCGCAGCTTGTGTGGGAGCATTCTTCTCAACTGTTGTTTGGTGGGGGCTTCCTGCATATTTAGTGTTATTACTTAGCTTAGGCCAGTTCTTTTCGAGAAAAATTGGTCTGCAGCACGACGAAAAAATCGCTGAGAAGATGGGAACTTTTGTTGAAGGAGTTTCAACACTGCTCAGACCGATTACAGCGGTGCTGATGCTGGTTGCTGATATTTTGCTGAAGATTTTCAGACAGGAAACAGATGTTGTGGACGGATCATTCTCAGAAGAAGAAGTTATGTCCATGCTTCAGGTTGGTCAGGAAAGCGGTGTGCTTAAAGAAGAAGGTAAGAAGATGATAAACAGTATCTTCGCCTTTGACGATAAGCTCGCTTACGAATGTATGACACCGAGAACAGATGTATTTATGATTGATATCGATGATCCAATCGAAGAATATCTGGACGATCTGATGATGCTTCGCTATTCCAGAATTCCTGTATACAAGGAAGACAGCGACAACATCGTGGGTATCCTGAATGTGAAGGACTTTTTCCGTAAGGCGAGGGAATCCAGCTTTGAGACGGTTGATATTCAGCCAATCTTAAGAAAAGCATATTTCGTGCCTGAGACTAAGAATATCGATGCTTTGTTCTTTGAACTTCAGAAGATGAAGCAGCAGATTGCAATTCTAATCGATGAGTACGGTGGATTCAGTGGAATTGTCACCATGGAAGATATCATAGAACAGGTAATGGGTGATATTGATGACGAATATGATGAAGAAGAAGAAATCATCGATAAGGTAGATGATAATATTTATCTGGTCGATGGTGATGTAAGTCTGGACGATTTAGATGAAGAACTGGGAATTAACCTGACTTCCGAAAACAGTGAAACCATTGGCGGCTTCCTGATTGATCTTCTTGGAGAAATTCCAGATGAAAATGATATCGGACGCATTGTAGAATTTGAAAATTTCGAGCTTAAGATAATGGCCGTTCAGGACCGTCGTATTGAGCGCGTAAAGATTTATATCCTGGATAAAACTTCGGACGAGGAAGATGAAAACGAATCCGAAGCTAAATCAAAATCCGAAAACGAATAAGCTGATTAAAGACTTGATTAAAAAATAATTTTTTTGAATTTTTTTCAAAATCGTGTAACCTTTTGGGCTTCTAAATTGAGTATATTATAGAAAGTGCGCACGACAAGAAATCAATAAACGAAAAAATTAGGAATAAGTATTAGCCAGTAGGAAGATGTGTATCTAGGAGGATTTGAGATGAGAAATTTAGTACCTGTATTATTAATTACCGCAATCTGTTTTATTTTCACCGCTTGTGGTGCATAAAATTGTCAGAAGACAAGTTACTTAAATAGGGTAAAGGGTAAACAATCTGAAACCAGCATGCTTTTGCATGCTGGTTTTTGTGGTTTTTGTGGTTTATTTTACAGTCATAAAACCTTGTCCTCTTCATAGAATTTAACATACAAGCAAACAAACTTAAAAGAAGAGAAAATGAAAAGACGAGGTGAAAAAATGAGCAACTATAGAGAAATTCTATCACGGCTTCCAGAAGATTTGGCTAGAAAATTAGGAGATGTTCCCGAGGAAGTATGGTCGGAAGTCGAAGAAATCCGTTTGCGCATCGGTCAGCCGATATGCTTCCGCTGCGGCATCCGAGAGCGTCAAATTCCAGTTTTAGTGGACATAAATCTGCTCAGAGACGCATTAAACCATCTTATCCAATATTCCTACTACGCATACGAAGACGACTTAGCGCACGGTTTTTTAACCATTGAAGGCGGACATAGAATCGGCATCTGCGGAAAAATGGTGATGAAAGAAGGACAGCCTGCAGTGATGCGGGAGATAAGCTCCATGAATATTCGATTTGCTCGGGGGATAAAAGGGTGCAGCAGAAAGATTTTGCCGGATATTATGGCAGATGGGAGGCCTGTGAACACTCTTATCGTCTCGCCTCCTGGCTGCGGAAAGACCACGCTGCTTCGTGACCTTGCCAGAGAGCTTTCGGAAAACCGTTTCCATGTAGCGATTTGTGATGAAAGGTCTGAGATTGCAGGAATGTATCGGGGCCAGCCATCTTTTGACTTGGGGCCAAGATGCGATGTTTTAGACAGCTGCGAAAAAAGCTGGGGAATTCCGCTTCTCATTCGCTCCATGGGACCGCAGGTTCTCGTAACCGATGAAATAGGACGGCCTGAAGATGTGGCAGCCGTGATGCAATGCCTTGTTTCTGGAGTGGTTTTGCTCACTTCCATACATGGAACCTGCGAGGAGGACGTTATTTCCTCTGCCATGGGCGAATTAGTCGAAAAAGGTATCTTTAAGCGTTTAGTATTTTTAACGGCTCAGGGCGGCGCAGGGACTGTCAAAGAGGTACGACGATATGCTTAAGATGATTGGACTTTTGGGGCTTACGCTTTCCTTTGGGCTTATGGGTGTGAAAAAAGCAGGGCGACTGAAGGAACGGATACAGCTGTTAGAGGACCTGCAAAATCTGATTTCCGCACTTAAAAGTCGAATGAACTATTTTCGTGACCCCATGATTTTGCTGCTCCAAAACATGGAAAAAACAGAGTCTTTTCCCCTCCCAGGACAGGTTCGCCGCCTCATGAGTGAGCAGGGGCTGGATATATCTGATGCGTGGGAATATGCCGTTAGAATGGTTTATGAAAAGAGTGCACTAAATCAGGAAGATATAAAGGTTTTGGAATATGTAGGAAGTTACATAGGACAGAGCGATTTCGAAAATCAACAAATGCAATTTCAGTTGACTCAGGAACGGATTCAGATGCAGCTTGATGACGCCAGAAAGATGTTCGCTCAAAAAGGCAGCATGTACCGGCAAGTGGGATTTTTCGCCGGCGCACTGGTGTCGCTGGTAATCTTATAAGGTAACATAGGGTAAAAGGAGGGTCAAATGGATTTCGATGTAGAGATTTTATTTAAGATAGCGGCAATTGGGATTGCCATAGCCTTGCTTAATCAGATTTTGGTGAAAGCGGGGCGTGAAGAGCAGGCCATGATGGTTACGCTGGCGGGTGTTATCATCGTTTTGGCGATTATAGTAAACATGCTTTCGGAATTCTTCGAAGCGGTGCGAACTTTCGTCGCCTTTTAGACGAAAAAGGAAAGGAAGGGCCCATGATAATTATAAAAGTCTGTGCCGTCAGTATTGCAGCCGTTATCATTATCGGAATTATCAGAATTTACAGGCCGGAATTCACTGTTGAAGCCGTTTTATGCGGATCAATCCTGCTCCTTGCCTGCGTAATGGAAAGCCTGCGCCACAGCCTGACATATTTAGAAGAACTGTACTCCCAACTTTCTGCAGCTAAAACATATTTTCCCGTCATATTGAAAGCTCTCGGAATTGCATATGTAACTGAATTCACCTCCGCACTGTGCCAAGATGCTGGTGAAAAATCCATCGCAGGAAAGGTGGAGTTTGCTGGCAAAATCGCAATTTTCTTCACAGCCCTGCCGGTATTCCAGTCGCTTCTGGATATGCTCAATGAATTTTTGTAAATACCTAATAGAGAAATGGAGATAGGAGTGGGAAATGGATTATACCGATATCTTGCGAAAGCAAATGGAAAATGTGGTCGATGAAAGTGAATTTTCGACAATTTATGATGAGGCATATGACATAACCGGCGGAATTTCCCAGCAATTTACCCTCGAAAACATTTTTAACTCGATGCTTGAGGGCGAACCCTTTTTTCACAATGGGCAGGTTATAGACACGCTTAAGTCGCTGATGATTTATGAAGTGCGAAGCGCTTTGATCCTAAGCGTGGAGATACTGAGCATCTGCATAGTCATCGGTCTTCTAAAAAGCCTCGCCGACGGTTTCGGCAGCAAAGGAATCACCAGATTATGCACCTTAATCTGCTGCATGGTAATAGTAGGAATTTCTCTTAGAACATTTCAAATTTCATATCAACTTGTGCTGGACACAATCCAAACCATGACATATACCATGGAAATCATGCTTCCAATTCTCATAGGAATACTAATCGCCACAGGCTCTGTTACATCAGGAACCGTCCTAAGTCCAATTATGGTCGGAACCGTCACAGGATTCTCGGCCATATTGAAAAACCTGATTTTGCCGTCGTTTTTTATCTCTGTCGTTTTGAGTCTGGCGAACTGTTTAACAGAAAAAGATTATGTAAACAAGCTGTCGAAATTGATTCGCTCAGCAGCCGTTTTCGCCACGGGACTGATTTTAACCGTTCTCAGCGGAGTTATGGCACTTCAGGGACTTCTTACGGAAACATCAGATGGGCTCTTGATTGGTGCAGTCAAGTATTCTATGAGCAGTTTCATTCCGCTGGTTGGAGGTTTTACATCTGACACTGCCGAGCTTTTTATCAAGTGCATGGGTTCCATAAAAAGTGTAGTCGGGGTGTTCGGACTTGTCATGGTGATTCTTCTGATGTCCGTGCCGCTTCTCAAAATACTCTTAGTCGGCCTCATCTACAAGCTGACTGCTTCTCTTGTCGAACCTATTACCGAGAAGAAGATTTCTGACAATCTTTATGATATGGGCGGCGCGATTTTTTCCATGGCATCAATCCTATTTCTGACTTCGCTTCTTTTCGTAGTTTTTTTGTCTATAATCCTGCAGATTGGCATCTGAGATGGAGGTTGAAGTTGGAGGTTTGATATGGGTGAGATATTTCAATGGGCAAAAGATATTTTAATCATACTTATAGCTTTAAGTTTTTTTCAAATTCTCATTCCTGAATCATCAATGGCTAAATATCTTCAATTTATATTTAGCTTAGTTGTGCTTGCTGTCATATTAGAGCCGATTGTGCTGATAGCCGGGCAGATTGGAATATTGAAATGAGAATCACATATAAATAGGAGTGAGCGATATGTTATTTAAGAATGAAAATTCCTCGCTTACCAAGTTGGTATCCGTACTCCTGATTCTTTCTGTTATTGTGCTGACGCTGAGTGTTTTGCTGGAAAGCAGAGATGGGAGAAAGCAGATTTTGGACGGAGATGGAGGTACGGAAGAGCAGCTTTGTGCAATTTTATCGTCGATTGAGGGTGCTGGTAAGGTAGAGGTCTTGGTGGAATATAACGA
>CAZLJV010000089.1:0-7023 GCA_964559965.1 uncultured Oscillospiraceae bacterium
CCCTGGACACCCTGATTAAGAGTCAGGTGCTCTGCCAGCTGAGCTAAAGATCCATATTCACTGCCGTATCCGCGGCACATTTATTATATTACCACATAGGTCTGGAATTGTCAACAACAATTTTAAACTTTTTTCAATTTTTTTAAAAAAACTTTTATCGGTGGTTTTTTCACCTATAAAACGCTGCTGCGGGAGTGTGCGGACAAAACTCATAAACGGATGACCGCACTGTGCTGCGAAGCAGGGCGGGGCGTGCGAGGCGCACGCCCCGAGGCGGCCCCTCGGGCCGCCAGAGGGCAGCCAGCGGCTGCCCTCTGCCCTGCAGCTCGCCATGCCGGCCCTGCGGCTGCACAGCTCGATCGGCCGGCATGGCGTCCGTTATTTTCTATTCTTGTCGTAAATAACCTTCATTCCCTTGTAAGCCAAATCCGGATCATAGAAATCGATGAGCGAAGTTTCGTTATAAATCACTCTGCCCAGACCGCCAGTTGCATAAACCTTAATGTCATCACGGCCGATTTCCTCCTTCATCTTGGAAATGATATACTCCGTACTTCCGATGTATCCATATACCACACCAGCACGCATGCTGGCATCAGTATTCTTCGCCAAAATACTTGCAGGCTTAGCAATTTCGATTTCAGGAAGTTTTGCCGCCTGCTGCCACAGCGCCTGTGCGCTGATTTCAAGACCAGGCATGATAATATTATACAGGAATTCACCCTTCTCATTTATATAGTCAAAAGTCGTAGCAGTGCCAAAATCTATAACGATTGCATTTCCCCCATACAAATGGTACACCGCAGCCGCATCCACAATCTTGTCAGCACCGACCTCCTTAGGAAAATCAGTTTTGATGCTAATGCCAGTTCTGATTCCAGGCCCTACGATAATAGGTTCCTTGTGAATGTACTTGCGAATGGAGTTGTTAAAAGAATGCATAACTTTAGGTACTACGCTGGAAATTATAACGTCCTGAATCTCGTCCACCGTCACATTGCTGATACGGCAAAATTCCATTAAATGAATCCCATATTCATCACTGGTGCGCTGCGCCTTAGTTGTCACACGAAAAGTCCCCGCAATGCGGCTGTTTTCATCTATCAAAGCCATTGTAATATTTGTATTTCCGATGTCTACTGTCAATAACATAACTAGTCAATTCCTTTCTCTGCACGGATTTTTATCAGCTGCTGCCAGATAACATAAGCCAGCTCCGCCTTGGACTGCAGCGGATTTTCCACCAACCCGTCCTTCAAAATGAAAGTCGCCACATTCGTATCATGCGCAAAACCTGCACCGGCCACCTTCAGATTGTTCGCTACGATCATGTCCGCATTCTTACCTTCCAGCTTCTTTCTGGCATTTTCCAGCAAATTCTGCGTCTCCATGGCGAACCCGCAAAGCACCTGCCCCTCAGGTTTCTGCTGTCCCAAGGTTTTCAGGATGTCTTTAGTTCTCATCAATTCTATAGATAAATCGTCATCTTTTTTCTTCATCTTTTCGTCCGCAGTCACAGCCGGAGTGTAATCCGCAACAGCCGCCGCCATAACGATATAGTCGCAATCTGCACTTCTGCTTGTTACCGCATCGAACATATCCCCTGCACTCTTTACATCTACAGTTTCGATGTCATAAGGCTTTTTCAGGGCAGTCTTTCCGCTTACGAGAGTAACCTTTGCGCCTAAATTTCTGGCAGCCTGAGCCACCTCGTATCCCATCTTGCCAGAGGAATGATTAGTAATATAGCGCACTGGGTCCATGGATTCCATAGTCGGTCCAGCTGTCACTAAAACCTTCTTGCCAGCCAGAGGCTTGTCCGCATGTAAAGCCATCTCGATAGCCTCTTCGATCACATCTACATCTGCCATCTTGCCCTTGCCTGTGTCGCCGCACGCCAAAATCCCCTCGCTCGCCTCAACCATATGCATACCGTAAGACTTCAGCTTGCACATGTTTTGCTGGGTAATCGGGTTCTCGTACATATTTGTATTCATGGCCGGTGCGATGACTTTAGGTGCTTTGCAGGCCAGGAAGGTGGTGGTCAGCATATCGTCGCATATTCCGCATGCCAGCTTGGCGATAACATTAGCTGTCGCAGGTGCTACAACGAACACATCTGCCCACTTGGCGGTGCTGATATGCTCCACTTCGTAATTAAAGTTGCGGTCGAAGGTGTCGATGAGGCACTTTCTGCCAGTGAGGGTTTCAAATGTCAAAGGATGGACGAAATTAGTCGCATTCTCCGTCATGATAACCTGCACTTCATATTTTTTAGATAAATCGCTGACCAGCTGACACGCTTTGAATGCTGCGATTCCGCCAGTCACGCCGACAACTACATGTTTCATATCTATATATCCTTTCGTAATTAACATTTGCAATTAATATTTATCTACTCCATTTTAAACACATTTCGGAGAAAATCAAGTCTTTTCGTGAAAAAAATGACGCACACGCGAAAACTTTCTAATTTAAGTCGGTTTTATGCGGATTCTCCTTGTCTAAAAAGCCGCCTTTATGGTATCATATTCTGAGCGTTTATGCGTGTTATTTTGATGAAAAAGCAAGTATGCATATAAAAAAGAGGAGATAAAACCAATGAGTTTATTAGTAGTAGAAAAGGTGACCCACGGATTTGGGGCACGTCAGATTTTAGAAGATGCCTCCTTCAGACTGCTGAAGGGTGAGCACATCGGCCTTATCGGCGCAAACGGCGAAGGTAAGTCCACATTCCTGAACATCATTACCGGCAAAATCATGCCAGATGCAGGGAACATCACATGGTCCCGCCATGTAACTGTCGGCTATTTAGACCAGCATTCCGTTTTGAAAAAAGGAATGACTATTCGTGAAGTTTTGCGCACAGCCTTCAATCATATGTATGAGCTGGAAGCTGAAATGATGAAAATTTACGAATCCATGGGCGATGCCGACCCCGACAAAATCGATGAAATGATGGAGGATGCCGGCGAAATTCAGGGCATCTTGGAATCCAGCGGTTTCTATCAGCTCGATGCGAAAATCGAAGAAGTTGCAAACGGTCTGGGACTTGGAGATGTAGGGCTGGATCGCGATGTTACTGACCTTTCAGGCGGCCAGAGAACAAAGACTTTGCTGGTTAAGCTGCTGCTGGAAAATCCGTCCATTCTGATTCTGGACGAGCCTACCAACTACCTTGACCACGAGCACATCGTATGGCTGACCAGATACCTGCAGGAATACGAAAACGCCTTCATCTTAGTATCCCACGACATGGAATTCTTAAACTCCGTTGTAAACGTAATTTACAACCTTGACGGCGGTAACCTGACTCGCTACACAGGTGACTACGAAAACTTCCAGCGCATGTACGAAATCCAGAAGGCGCAGGAGCTGGCTGCATACAAGAAGCAGCAGGCAGAAATCGAGGTTCTGGAGGACTTCATCGCCCGCAACAAAGCCCGTGTCGCAACTCGAGGCATGGCAGCCTCCCGCCAGAAGAAACTGGATAAAATGGAGATTTTGGAGCGTCCAACAGAAAAAATCAAGCCGGAATTCCAATTCCTCATGGCACGCACACCGAGCCGTTTCATCGTGCAGGCCAAGGACTTAGTTATCGGATATTCCAAGGACGAACCGCTGACTCGCCCAGTTTCCTTCACCCTTGAGCGCGGCCAGAAAGTAGCCATCGTCGGCACCAACGGCCTGGGTAAATCTACCCTCCTGAAGACTATTCTCGGCAAAATCCCTGCTCTCGACGGTTCTGTTGAGCTTGGCGATTATCTGTTCCCGGGGTATTTTGAGCAGGAAGCTGAGCGTGATTCCGACATCACAGCGCTTGACTATTTCTGGGCTGAATTCCCATCTATGGAAAACCGTGAATGTCGTCTCTGCCTTTCCAAGTGCGGTCTGACAAACGAGCACATCACCAGCCAGATGCGTGTGCTTTCCGGTGGTGAAAATGCCAAAGTCCGCATGGCCGTAGTTATGAACCGTGAGCACAACTGGCTCGTTCTCGACGAACCTACCAACCACTTAGATGTGGATGCAAAAGACGAGCTGAAGCGTGCGCTTAAGGAATACCCAGGCACCGTCCTTCTGGTATCCCACGACCCAACCTTCTACGAAGACTGGGTAACCGACATCTGGAATGTAGAAGACTGGACCACAAAGATCGTATAGCACCGTTATTACGCCAAAAGGGATGTAAAAATGTATGATTTTACATCCCTTTTTTGATTTGTATTCTATTTTGGGTGGAATACTTATCGTTTTAGTAGGTAAAAACACCCAGCTTGCTGCCAACATTGCCATATAAGCCTGAAGACTCTCCTTGAAGTTTGCAAACGCACTTGCGGCATTCTACAATTCCTGCTTCTTTCGCATCCAGTTGCGGCGCTCTAAGATGGGTTTTTGCGAAGTTCGAACGGTGCGGTCAGAAGCACGGTCTGCGGACTCACGGTCTGCGGATCCCGACGCAGCCGCCGCTCCCGTCATGCGATCGCCAGCAGCACCAGCAGACGCTCCAGCACCAGACGCTCCAGCCGCTGCGGTTCCACGGTCTGTAGTTCCACGGTCAGCGGTCGGGCGGTCTGCGGTCGCTCCGCCTGTCGCTGCAGTTCCAGCAGCCGCCGCGGCGGCTGGCTTTTCCTGCTTTTCACGGATGTAAATCAGGCGGTTGTTGCTGCCAGGCACACGCTCCTCCTTAAACTCAAAAGCA
The DNA here is from genome assembly GCA_964559965.1 of uncultured Oscillospiraceae bacterium. Classification (GTDB taxonomy): domain Bacteria; phylum Bacillota; class Clostridia; order Peptostreptococcales; family Anaerovoracaceae; genus RGIG7179. The sequence continues at coordinate 4,703 of CAZLJV010000089.1, forward strand.
CCCAGCGACTTTATAAACGGCGTAAACTTCTTAAATCCGAAGTTTCTAACGTCGAAGTCAGGATAACGCTTCAATATCAAATTGCCCAAATCGCCCAGTGGGAACCATTCGTCCTCATCAGAATTTTCCTCAACCATAGCGACGATGGCACGGCGCATGGATTTTGCCGACATAGTCTTGACATTAGACTTAGCCTCAGACTGCTTGGAAGAGCCGGACGAGACAGATTTTGCGGGGGAAGATGCGGAAGAGGCAGCCTTCTTTCGACCAGCCTTTCCAGTCGCCCGGGCTTCCTTGGTCTCGCGCTCCAGCTCCTCCTGCTCGTCCTTTTCAGCCGCATCATCAGCAAGCTCGTTGTCCAAAGCAATCAAGTCCAAATACTTGAAACGGTTGCAGGACGAAATAAAAGGCTTCGGTGTCTTAGTTTCACCCATTCCGATAACATCCATCCCCGCCTCGCGCAGACGGGACGCCAGCCGTGTGAAGTCGCTGTCGCTTGTCACCAAGCAAAATCCCTCCACCTTGCCCGAATACAAAATATCCATGGCGTCGATTATCATGGCTGAGTCTGTGGCATTTTTTCCCACTGTATAGCTGTACTGCTGAATCGGTGTGATTGAATGCTCCAGCAGCATGGTTTTCCATCTTGCGAATTTAGGCTTAGTCCAGTCGCCGTAAATTCGTTTGTACGTAGCCACCCCGTAGTTGGACAGCTCGTCTAATATTATTTTTACATATTTGTCCGACACGTTGTCCGCGTCGATGAGTACTGCATATCGTCTATCTTCTCTGTTCACATTTCCTCCTGGCTATATGTAATAGCTATATGTATTTTTGCAGCGTCACATATTGTTTTCCTTTTTTTGACACGCCCGAAACACCTTCGTAGATTGCCTTGCCTTTTCCCCGCAAAACAACCTTCTCCCCGCCTTTCAGCTGCATATCCGGCTTGCTTGCCTCTATTTCGTTTACGAATACCATTCCTCGGCTCACCGCTTCCTGTGCATCTTTTCGGGAGACACCGAAAATTCCCGAAAGAATGTTATCCAGCCGCGGCGATGAAACTGTGAAGCGTACAGTTTCTTTGCGGGAAAGGTTTTGGTCGATGACAGAAATAGGAGAGACTTGCACTTGCAGGCTGACGCGGCCTGCTTTGCCATAATGGGCCATGAGATAGTCGGCGAGTTCCCTGACTACGACCACCTGCGCCCCATCTGGCTTAACTATAATATCCCCTAATTTTTCCCGTTTTATCCCTTCGCCTAAAAGCGATCCAAGGTAGTCCCTGTGGGTGAGGGTTTTGGCACCGGAAACGCCTTTTCCACCGGTGCTGTAGCTCATTTCGAGCACCACCAGAGGGCATTCATCGGGATTTTGACGAAAAAATTCTATGAGCTGGGACTGGCTGTTTACAGGCATGTAGTCGGGCACGAAGACCACCTGACGACGCTCAGCATCTTCGAAACCGCCGAAGAAGAGGATTTTGCCGGGTGCGTCTGCCGCTGCGCCGCCAGATCCGCCAGCGCCTGAACCTGCGCCCAGCCCGCCGTTCCAGCGGCGAATTGTCCCTGCCACCGCCGACTGTTGCTGCAAATTCATGAAGTCTGTACTCACTAAATAGTTGTACTGCAGAAACCGATCATACTTGTCCTCAAGCCCTGCCAAAAGTAATTTATTTTCGTCCATATTGTGGATATTTCACCCTTCCTGTGCTATACTTAGTACGTTGCCCAACGAAGAGCAACACACATATTAGTATACCATAAAACATATAAGGAATAAAAGGAGAAAACAAGCTATGATGTACAATTATACTACAAGCGGCACATGCGCACGCCAGATTTATCTCAATATCGAAGACGGCATCGTTAAAGACGTAGAATTCGTCGGCGGCTGCCACGGAAACCTGCAGGGCATCTGCGCTCTAGTAAAGGGCATGCCAGTCGAAGAAGTAAAGGCGAAGCTGTCCGGAATCAAATGCGGTCTGAAAAAAACATCATGTCCAGACCAGCTGGCTAAGGCAATCGAAGAAGCCATGGGCGCATAAAAAGAGGTAGAAGATGAACGAGATTTTGTTCAGAACATTCATAAAAAATCATGACGATGTAAAAAATCCTGCCGTCCGCGATTCCTACGGCAAGCTGGCCGGCGTTGTCGGCATCATGTCCAACGCCCTGCTCTGCGTTATGAAAATAGCCATCGGCCTGATTTCCGGCAGTATCGCAATCATCGCAGACGGCGTAAACAACCTGGCAGACGGCGGCTCATCAGTCATCACCCTGCTGGGCTTCAAACTGGCATCAATGCCCGAAGACGAAGAC
>CAZLJV010000090.1:0-6925 GCA_964559965.1 uncultured Oscillospiraceae bacterium
GCGTTTTCAAGGTTTTGGAGCAAGTTTACGGATGTGTCCGGGGGCTTCTCCTAAAGCATCGTTGGCGGTTCGATTCCGCCCGGGGATACCACCAAGAGGCATTGAATTTATTATTCGATGCCTTGTAGTTCATAGAGACAGACTTATCAAATTAGAGTATTAAAGGAGAAACGGCTTGATATTACTTAATGCAACAGATATATCAAAATCATATACAGCCAGCCCTCTGCTGACGAAACTTTCTTATGCCATTAACGAGGGCGATAAGATAGGACTTATCGGTGTAAATGGCACTGGTAAATCTACGCTTCTGCGCATAACTGCTGGCGTTGAAGACGCAGACGATGGCAAAATCATCTTAACCGGCGGTGTTCGCATCGGCTATCTGCCTCAGGCTCCGGCGTACGATCCCGACAATACAGTACTGGAACAAGCAGTAAGCTACTTGAGGGCAGATGTTTTGAGGGACGGAGACTACAGATGTAAATCTATGCTTAATCAGCTGGGGATTACGGATTTTGATGCGAAAATGGGCACGTTGTCTGGCGGCGAGAGAAAGCGTGTAGCCATGGCAGGGATTTTCACCAACCCTTGCGACATCTTGATTCTGGACGAACCGACGAACCACATCGATGCGGATACGGTCGAGTGGCTGGAAGGATTTTTGAAGAAGTTCAGGGGCGCAATTTTCATGGTAACTCATGACAGATATTTTTTGGATCGTGTTACGAATGTAATTTTGGAGCTTACTGGCGGAAATTTGTATCGTCACGAGGGCAATTACGAAGTTTATTTGGAAAATCGTGCTGCTCGTGAGGAGATGGCGTTAGCAACGGAGCGCAAGCGAAAAACTCTCTACAGGCGTGAGCTGGAATGGATGCGCCGCGGTGCACAGGCACGAACTACTAAGGCGAAGGGGCGTATTGATCGTTTTCATGCTTTGGAGGAGAGCAAGTTGGTGGTGGATAACAGCCAGCTTGAAATGAGTTCGGTTTCTTCCCGTCTTGGGCGTAAAATCATCGAGCTTCACCATGTTTCCAAGTCTTTCGATGACAAAATGGTAATTAACGATTTTACTTATACAGTTCTTCGTAATGACAGAATTGGTATTTTAGGGGAAAACGGTGCTGGAAAGTCCACTCTTTTGAAGCTTCTCACTGGTCAGCTTCAGCCTGACAGCGGAAGTGTGGAGATAGGTGAGACGGTGAAAATCGGCTACTTTTCGCAGGAAAACGAGCACATGGATAAGTCACGCCGTGTCATCGAATACATTTGTGACATCGCCCACAATGTCAAAACCGAAGACGGTTACATCAGTGCTTCCCAGATGCTGGAGCGTTTTCTGTTCCCACCTCACATGCACTCCATTCCGGTCGGTCGCCTCTCGGGCGGCGAGCAGCGCCGTCTCTACCTGCTGGGGATTCTCATGGGTGCGCCTAATGTGCTGCTTTTGGACGAGCCGACGAATGACCTGGACATCGACACGCTCTGCATTTTAGAGGATTATCTGGACAATTTCCAGGGGGCAGTGCTGGCCGTATCCCACGACCGACACTTTATCGACCGCATGGCAATCCGCACCTTCGTATATGAAGCGGACGGGCATATCGCCCACTATCCAGGTGGCTACACCGATTGGGCCGAAACCCGCAAAATCTCTGCAGCCAGCTCTCCATCTGCGTCTGGCTCTCAGTCTTCGACTGGCTCTCAGTCTGCGGCGCAGGCTGGAAACACATCGTCTAACGGCAATCCATCTCGCCCGCAGAAATTAAAGTTTACTTTCAAGGAGCAAAAAGAATTCGAGACCATTGACGAAGACATTGCAAACTTAGAAGCAGAACTGGAAAACATAGATTCCGAAATAAATGCAGCTGGCGCTGACTACGGAAAACTGCAAAAACTGACTGCACAGCGAGACAGTTTATCCGCTGCGCTGGATGAAAAGATGGAAAGATGGGTTTATTTGAACGACCTTGCAGAACAGATAGAAAATCAAAAGAAGAATCGCTGATTGGCGATTCTTCTTTTGATTTTTGGTATTTAGTAGCACACTTTCAGTTTGACTCAATCATTATACCATGTCGAAATTGGCATTTGTTAAGCACGGTGCATAGAAATAGCAATTTTTTATAATATTATTCCTTCGGAAACACAATTGTGAAAACAGAACCTTTGTTAAGTGTGCTTTGGGCAGTGATTTGACCACCGTGAAGGTGGACGATTTCACGCACCATAGCAAGTCCCAGGCCTGCACCAGTTTCGCCAGTTTCCATAGCTCCAATAGATTCGCCGCCCACGGAAGTATTAGAACCAGATGAAAGTGTGCTGCTTGTTCGTGATGCATCTACCTGATAGAAGCGGTCGAATATGCGAGGAAGTGATTCCTCTGGAATACCCATTCCGCTGTCTGAAATTTTCAGAACAATCGAGCCGCCCGAACCGCCACCAGATTCGCACGAACCAAATGAGCGGCCGGCTACAGCTGGCTCAACATCGCCAAAAGTTTCGTATAACAAAACTTTTATGCAGCCTCCGGGGCGGTTGTACTTGTATGCGTTGCTCAGGAGATTTGTAATCACTCGAGAGAAAAGCCGAGCATCGACGGAGGCAAAGATGTGTGGAGACGGCAGATTTTGCTCAGAAACCACAGTGCTGCGAAAGTCGCCGGACTGCTTGGCTAACTTGGCCTGCTCCTGACAGACGGACTCCACCAGCTGGCACAAGTCGCAGGATTGAAGCTGAAGCGGCTCACGGCCTTGCTCCAAACGAGAGAAAAAGAGCAACTGCGAAATCAAATCCTTTATTTTCAAAGCCTGCTCCTGAATCACTTCCAGACCTTCGCGATACTCCTCGGTGCTGCCGCCCATTTCCAGGGAAAACTCGCACTGGCTGAGGACTACGGCGACAGGCGTGCGCAGCTCGTGAGAAACATCTGAGGTGAATTGCTTTTCACGCTGGAAAGAGGCTTCCAAGCGATTTAGCATCTGATTGTACGAGTCGGCCAAAACATGGAACTCGTCACGACCCGCAGGCAACACGATGCGCTGCGAAAGATCATTACCGCTGCTGATGGACTCGGCTGTTGCGATGATTTTTTCCGCAGGAGACAGGGAACGCCGCATTATAAAATATCCGATTAAAATCGAAATCAGCGCCAAAAGCGGCAGAAACCAAGCCGCCGTGTGAACGATGGAAGAGAGTAGATGAGTGCCCTCACGCCTTGATGCCATGCCGCGAACCCAAAGCCCATCTAAATGCGCGCCTTGCAGCGGCCGTTCGTAAATAAAATATTTTTCCCCGTTATATTTTATCTGATCAACCTGAAAATACTGAAAAACCTGATCTGAAGTCAAACGCGCAGGCGACTCGCCGTAGAGCAAGTTGTTGTCCGCATCCACCAGACAAGTGTAAATGCCATTGATATAATCGCAAAAATCGTCATCAATCTCCAGATACCCGCTGCTATATTCCAAAAATTGGTCGCCAGCCTCGTACTCGCCGTCCAGCTCGTGAGAGTTCAAATACTCAATCTCGTCGGCATTGGCATTGACCTGATTTTGGAGCTGCGTCTGAATATCCGTAGCGAAAACCGACTGGCTGATGGCATAAATCAGCGCCAGCATCAAACCCACGATCAGCAGCATTGACAGCGAAAACCAGATGACAATTTTCTTCTTTATTGAAAGGTTTCGAATCATGGCTTGCCCTCCGCAGTGCCGCCCTCCGTAGCCTCACTCTCCGCAAAATCTTCACGAAGCACATATCCCACCCCGCGAACCGTGTGAATCAGCTTGCGTGAGAACCCTTCGTCGATTTTTTTGCGCAGGTAGCGGATATAGACATCGACCGCATTAGTGCCGCCCTCGTAGTCAAAATTCCAGAGATTATTCTCGATTTTTTCCCGCGAAAGCACCACGCCCTTGTTGCGAATCATGTACTCCAGCAGTGCAAACTCTTTGGAAGACAGCCGAATATCCACTCCACCCCGCAAAACTTGCCTCGTCGATGGGTTCGCCGTCAGGTCGGAGATAGTGTATACGCCAGAGGTTTTGTTTTCCGCTTTTCTCGTCAAAACACGAATGCGAGCCATAAGCTCTGCGAAGGAGAAGGGTTTCACCAAATAGTCTGACGCCCCTAAATCTAAACCCTCTACTTTATCCTCCACAGAATCGCGAGCCGTCAGAAAGAGAACTGGTGTAGTATCGCCCTGACTGCGAATGCGACGAAGAAGTTCAAATCCGGAAAGGCGAGGCATCATTACATCTAAAATCATGCCGTCGTAGGTGGCAAGGGATAGAAAATCCAACGCCTCCATGCCATCAAAGCAGGAATCTACTGTGTAGCCCTCGGCGGAAAGTTTTTTTGAAATCAATTTATTTAAGTTTTTTTCGTCTTCAACTACAAGTATGCGCATATTTTTCTCCCTTCGTCTTATCTTAGGTGAAGAATTAAGAACGGATTTTAGAGAAGTGCCAGAATTTCGTCCTTCTTTCTATAGCCGATAGCTGTAGTTACGATTTCTCCATTTTTGAAGAAGAGCAGAGTAGGAATGCTCATTACACCGTGGCGGATGGCAAGTTCGCCCTGTTCATCAACATTAATCTTGCAGACTTTGATATCGTCACGCTCCATGGCAATCTGTTCAACTTCTGGCGCAATCATCTTACAAGGGCCGCACCAAGATGCCCAGAAATCAACTAAAACTGTTTTGTCAGACTGCAGTACTTCTTTTTCGAAGTTTTCTTTCGTAATATTTGTAATCATTTTTGTCCTCCTTACATATGTTGTTTCAAGTCGTAGATTTACTTCTAATATACCCGAAAGTGCTGAAATGAAAACCAGATTTTCTGCATGAGCTGTAAATTAAAAATTAAGGGGAAATGGGTTGAAAAGAGGAGAAATAATGAAGCTATAAATCTTCTTAAATCCTATTGTATAACCGCTTGTTTTCAATTCAATACAATCTTGATTGTTTTAATTTCAGTACAATTTTATGCTGGAAAGTGTTGAAAATGCGTGTTTTTTTGGAGGTACAATGTTGGTTTCGTGTGCGTGGCATGGTAATTGCACTTATCTAAGTAAACACGCTCGGGGTTTGGTGATATGCTTGCGACGACTCCCCGAAAAAGCGTGAATCGGTAGAATCAGAAGACCTACGATAAGGAGGTAGAACATGAAAAAGAAATTGTTAGCAACATTACTATCTATCATGATGGTTGCAAGCTGCTTCACAGCCTGTGGCGGTGACAGCGACGGAAAAGTTAAGTATGATGATGGCTTCGGCGAAAATGTACTTCGTATAGTCTATGACCACGAATGTGAGTCTGGCGACCCAAGACAGACTACTGCCGACTACATTATCCCAATGAATGTAATGGATACATTAGTTCAGACTGTTTCCACTGCAGATGGCGGTTCTGAAATTCAGCCAGGCGTTGCTGAATCCTGGGAAATTTCTGATGATGGCCTTACATACAGCATGCACTTAAGAAAAGGCGTAATGTATACAAACGGCGAAGAAATGACTTCTGATGACGTTCTCTATACTATCGACAGTATGCTGGATCCTGAACGCGCAACAATGAACTCCTACTGGATGGATATGCTGGCTGGCGCACAGGATGTGCTTGATGGAAAAGCAGATTCTGTTGAAGGCAAAGGCGTAATCATTTACGATGATTACAATTTCGACTTAGTACTGAATGATTCCTATGCACCATTCCTGGCTACACTGTCGGTTCCAGGCTGGTCTATTCTCAACAGAGAAGCATGTGAAGCTGCAGACGAAGCAGGCGGTGGCAAGACTGGTACATTCTTCGGTTCTGAACCTGAATATACAATCGGTTCTGGTCCATTCGTACTGAAGGAGTGGGTTCTCAATGACCACATCTACATGGAAGCAAACCCTGACTACTGGGGTGGTGCTCCTAAGATTGATGGCGTTTTAATTAAAGTCGTAAGCGATCCTGATACTGAAAAGATGATGTTCGAATCTGGTCAGACAGACATCTTTGACCTGGACAATGCTAGACATTTGATTGCACAGTACAAGGAAGATGAACAGTGGAAAGACAATCTCGTCCCTACAGTAACATTTGGTACATCTTATTTATCACTGAATGAAAATATTAAGCCTTTCGATGATGTAAGAGTTCGTAAGGCATTACAGATGGCAATCGATAAGCAGAAGATTCTGGATACTCTTTATGAAGGTGCAGGACTTGTTGCACACGGAATTTTCCCAGCAAGCATGGTTGGTGCAAATCAGAATTTACCAGAAATCCCTTATGATCCAGACGCTGCTAAGGAACTGCTGAAGGAAGCAGGATATGAAGATGGTTTCGAAATGACTATGTGCATGACTACAACAGATGGTCAGAGTACTCTGGAACTGATGCAGATTATCGAACAGGATTTCGAAGCAATCGGTCTGGATGTAACATTAGAACAGATGGACGAAGCATCATTCTATGATGTTCGTGCTACAGGTGAACTGCCAATGCATGCAGCTACATGGTATGGCGACTTCAATGACCCAGATAACTTCATTTACACATTCTTCTCCACTGCTGCAACAAAGACTCGTTCCATTAACTATGGGAATAAGGAAGCTATCGCAAGAATCGAAGCTGCTAGACATATTGTAGACGAAGAAGAACGTATGGCTGAATATCGTGATTTAGAAGAACTGGTTATCCAGGAAGATGCAGGCTGGATTCCTCTGTTCCACTTAGAAAAGACTAGACTGGTTCAGGATAGAGTTAAGAATTTCGTTCCTCACTGGGCAGGTTGGGGCGACTGTTGCTACTATTCTGTAGAGCTGGAAACTTCTGCTGAATAATTGGTGAATGGACATTACAGGTATAGAAAAGAAAAAAATCTGTGACTGTCACACATTCTTGAGTTAATTATCATCGCATAGAAA
>CAZLJV010000091.1:0-6832 GCA_964559965.1 uncultured Oscillospiraceae bacterium
AGCATACACGATGAAGCAGTAAGTAGAACTCGTGAGGGTCTACATTATCTCGATGTGAGTATATTTACACACATTTTGAGTGGCAGGAAACGTGTTTAATAAACTTGAATTTGTTTTAGAAAAATATGAAGAGCTGTCTATGAAGGTTTCTGACCCTGAAATCATCAATAATCAGCCCGTTTGGCAGAAGCACATCAAGGAGATGGGCGAAATGGAGCCAATCGTAATGAAGTATAAGGAATATAAGGCTGCTAAGGAGTCCATGGCAGAAGCTAAGGATATGCTGGACATGGGCGATGAAGAGCTGAAAGAACTGGCTAAGATGGAAATTTCGGATTTAGAAGACCGTATTCCACAGTTAGAGGAAGAGCTGAAGATTTTGATGCTGCCTAAGGACCCTAACGATGAAAAGAATGTAATTCTGGAAGTTCGTGCTGGTACAGGCGGTGAAGAAGCTGCTCTGTTCGGAAATGACCTGCTGAGAATGTATCTGAGATATGCAGAACGCAGAGGCTGGAAAGCTGAAATCATGGATATTAACGATACTGGAATCGGTGGCATTAAGGAAGCCAGTGTTCTGATTAAGGGTAAGGGTGCATATTCCAGATTAAAGTATGAATCTGGTACGCACAGAGTTCAGCGTGTACCTGCAACTGAATCTTCTGGTAGAATTCACACTTCCGCAGCTACAATCGCTGTTCTTCCGGAAGTTGATGATGTAGAAGTTGAAATCAATCCTAACGATGTTCGTGTAGACGTATATCGTTCATCTGGTAACGGCGGTCAGTGCGTAAATACTACTGACTCTGCAGTTCGTCTGACTCATATCCCAACTGGTCTGGTTGTAACTTGTCAGGACGAAAAGTCCCAGATTAAGAATAAGGATAAGGCATTTAAGGTACTGCGTTCCCGCCTCTATGACCTGAAGCTGCAGGAACAGAATGCTGAAATCTCAGCTGAAAGACGAAGCCAGGTTGGTTCTGGTGACCGTTCTGAACGAATCCGTACTTATAACTTCCCACAGGGCAGAGTTACGGATCACAGAATTGGTATGACTATCTACAAGCTGGACAGCTTCTTGGATGGAGAAATTGATGAAATTGTTGACGGTCTGATCACATCTGACCAGGCTGAAAAGATGAAGAATCTGTAATATAGGAACAAAAGAATGGAAAAGTTAGAAACAATCGTACTGGGAACGACGGACGAAGATATTCGTAAGGCAGCTGCGATTCTGCAGAATGGCGGGCTGGTAGCGTTTCCGACAGAAACTGTATATGGACTTGGTGCTAATGGCATGGACGCAGAAGCTGCTGCGAAAATTTATGCTGCTAAGGGTCGTCCAAGTGACAATCCTATGATTGTGCATATAGCAGAGCGCAGCGAGCTTGCGGCACTGACTGAAGAGGTTACTGCGGATATGGAGACGCTGATGGATGCTTTCTGGCCAGGTCCGATGACGATGGTTGTTAAGGCTAAGCCTGAAGTTCCGAAGGTGACTACTGGAGGACTGGATACTGTAGCAGTTAGAATGCCTAATCATCAGACTGCGCTGGCACTTATTCGTGAATCCGGTGTTCCAATAGCAGCGCCAAGTGCAAATGCATCTGGAAGACCGAGCCCTACCACAGGTCAGCATGTGCTTGATGACCTGAATGGACGCATCGATGCGGTAATCATGGGCGATCCCTGCAAGATAGGAATTGAATCTACGGTCATCGATATGACAGCCGGCACACCGATGATTCTGAGACCGGGAAAGCTGACGAGAGAAGATTTTGCGAAGGCACTGGGGAAGGAAGTTTTGCTGGATCCAACTTTGTTAGAAAAGCCGAATTTCACTGAAGCTGTAACTGGTCAGGAGGGGGTCGTAAAGGTGGCTGACGATAATTTCAAACCTAAGTCCCCGGGGCAGAAGTATACTCATTATGCGCCTAAGGCGGAAATGATAATTTACAAGGGCGAACCAGAGGCTGTGCGTCTTGCAATCGCTGAGGCGAAGATGGCGCGCATGGAATTTGGTGAAAAGGTTGGAGTAATCATTTACGACGACAACGATCCTGAAACTGCGGCGCATGACTTTTTCGCAGAGCTTCGTGCCATGGATAAGGCAGGGGTTGATGTGATTTTTGCGGCGGCGCTGAAGGAAGATGGCGTGGGATTCGCTGTGATGAACAGAATGTTCAAATCTGCGGGCTACCATATTATAGAAGTATAAAATTATAGAGCAATAAATGAATAATAAATGAAAACAGGAGGCACAAAAATGAAAATTGCAGTGGCGAGCGATCACGGTGGTTTTAAGCTGAAGGAAGCGGTGAAGGAGCATCTTCTCGAAAGAGGTCTGGAAGTTCTGGATCTGGGTACGAATTCTGAGGAGTCTGTGGACTATCCGGCATTCGGTAAGGCTTGTGGCGAGGCAGTTGTAAGCGGACAGGCTGATGCAGGTATCGTAGTTTGCGGTACAGGTATCGGAATTTCTATAGCGGCGAATAAGGTTAAAGGCGTGCGCTGCGGACTGTGCACTTCTGTTGAAATGGCTACCCTTACTAAGCAGCATAATAATGCTAATGTTCTTGCTCTTGGTGGAAGAACTACTGAAACAGGACTTGCTATGGAGATTGTGGATGCATGGCTGGATACGGAGTTTGAAGGCGGTCGCCATCAGCGCCGTGTGGACATGCTGGATCAGATGTAGGCGGGTGCAGTCAGGTATAAACAGATAAAACAGATAAAACTGATAAAAAATAGAGTTTATATTATATATAGAAGAGAAGGAGAAACGTTATGGGAAAGGCATATATTTTTGACCATCCATTAATTCAGCACAAGGTATCCCTGATGAGACAGGCGGATACAACTACAAAAGAATTCCGTGAACTGGCAACTGAAGTAGCTATGCTCATGGGCTTCGAAATGACACGCGATTTACCTCTGAAGGAAGTTGCAATTGAAACACCAATGGGTCATGCAAAGGTTAACATGCTGGAAGGGGAAGATATTGCCATCGTTCCAATCCTGAGAGCCGGTCTGGGCTTCGTGGACGGTCTGCTGGCATTAGTTCCAAATGCAAAGGTTGGCCATGTAGGCCTGTATCGTGATCCTGAAACTCACGAACCAGTAGAATACTACTGCAAGCTGCCTACTGACATCGACAAGCGCAAAATCTTTGTTGTTGACCCTATGCTGGCAACAGGCGGTTCTGCTGTAGCTGCTATCGACTTCATCAAGGAAAGAGGCGGCAAGGATATCGTATTCATGTGCCTGATCGCTGCTCCAGAAGGTTTAACTAAGCTGATGAACCTGCACAAGGATATCGATGTATATGTAGCTGCATTAGATGAAAGACTGGACGAAAACGATTATATCGTGCCTGGTCTGGGCGATGCTGGCGACAGATTGTTCGGCACTAAATAGTAGTTTTGGAGGAAAATAGAAAGATGAATTTTGATTTTATCCCAGACAGCGTGAGCAAGCATGATAATGTTTACGATGTCTTAAAGGAAAGAGGTTTTATAGAACAGTCTACGGACGAAGAAAAGGTGAGAGAACTGCTGAAGAATGAAAAGGTTAAGTTCTACATCGGCTTCGACCCGACTGCTGACTGTCTGCATGTAGGACACTTCATGCAGGTAATCATCATGATGTATATGCAGAAGTTTGGCCATACACCAGTTGTTCTGATTGGTGGCGGTACAGGCATGGTAGGTGACCCTTCCGGTCGTTCTGATATGCGTCAGATGATGACAATCGAAACTATCGAACACAACTGCGAACAGTTTAAGAAACTGTTTGACAAGTTCTTAGATTTCGATGATGAATGGAAGTACGAAGGCAACAATGGCGTTTACGAACCTGGTCACCAGAACCGTGAACCACTGCCAGGCAAAGCTGTTGCTGTAAACAATGCCAGATGGATTCGTCCACTGAGCTATATTGATTTCATGAGAGAAATCGGTTCTTGCTTCAATGTAAATACAATGCTGCGTGCTGAATGCTTCAAGCAGAGAATGGAACGCGAAGGCGGTCTGACTATTTTAGAGTTAGGCTACATGTTGCTTCAGTCTTATGACTTCATGGTAATGGCGCGTGACTTCGATGTAAAGATTCAGTTCGGTGGTAACGACCAGTGGTCCAACATCATCGGTGGTGTAAATCTGACAAAGAAGAAGACGGATAAGGAAGTTTACGGTATGACTTTCTCCTTGCTGACTAATTCCGAAGGTAAGAAGATGGGTAAGACTGCAAAGGGCGCTCTGTGGCTGTCTCCTGAAAAGACAAGCCCATATGAATTCTTCCAGTATTGGAGAAATGTAGGCGATGCCGATGTTAACAAGTGTCTGCGTATGCTCACATTCCTGCCTATGGAAGAAGTTGAACGCCTGTCTGCTTTAGAAGGTTCTGAAATTAACAAGGCTAAGGAAATTCTGGCTTACGAAGTCACTAAGCTGGTTCATGGCGAAGAAGAAGCTAAGAAGGCACTGGACGGTGCTCGTGCAGCATTCTCCGGCGGCGGCGACATGGCTAACATTCCGACTACAGTTATGCCTGCAGCAGATTTTGAAGGGGAAGGCATGGGCGTTGTAAACCTGATTCGCAGCCTGGGTCTGGTTCCTTCCAACAGCGAAGGTTTCCGTACAATCGAACAGGGTGGTCTGTCCGTAGGCGGCAAAAAAGTAGAAGACAAGAAGCTGATGATTACCGTGGACATGTTCGAAGACGGCAAGCTGCTGATTCAGAAGGGCAGAAAGAAGTTCCATATGGTAGAGCTTGGCTAATTCGAAGCATCGGCAAACAAAAGCATCGGCAAACACCGGTAAAATTGAATTAAGACAATTGGGATTCCGCAGGCAAGTTCTGCGGAATCTTTTGTTTTGATGGCATGCGCTTACATGTGTTGACATGCGGCGAAACAGCGTGCTATACTGGAAATATTGGAAATAATTATATTTAGGAGGGAAGTACATGCTCTCGACAGAGAACATTACATTTATATTAGAAATTATCGGTACGGTGGCTTTCGCCCTGTCTGGCGTGACGGTAGCGCTCGATAAAAAGATGGACCTGCTGGGTATTATAATTCTTGGTCTAAGCCCAGCTATCGGCGGCGGGATTATACGAGATCTGGTGTTGGGTATTCACCCGCCGAAGGCGTTCCAAAATCCGGTGTATGCGACAGTCGCTATCGTGGCAATCCTAATCTTTTGTCTGCCATTTGTCCTGGATTTCTTCGCAAAACATAAGCATCTGTACGATAGTCTCATGCTGGTGTCTGATGCTATCGGCCTGGGCGTTTTTACGGCGGTCGGGGTGGCTGCGGCATATAGAATATCGGAGGATTACAGCATGTTTCTCTACATCTTCGTAGGTGTAGTGACAGGCATAGGCGGCGGAGTGCTGCGAGATACCATGGCATCGGTGCCTCCGTATGTATTCGTTAAGCACTTCTATGGTACGGCATCGATAATAGGTGCTGTGGTGTGCGTGCTTTGCTGGAGAATATTAGGTGAAAGCGCAGCAATCATGATATGCACGATTTTGGTTGTGGTGCTGAGACTGCTGGCGGCGAAATATCATTGGAAACTTCCAAAACCAGAAATGAAGGGATAGGCAATTATGAAGAGTGAGAATCGAAAATGGTATGTGGATGGATTGAGGGCAGGCGTGCCTATTGGATTAGGATATTTTGCGGTGGGATTCACGCTGGGAATCGCTGCTCGTGAGGCTGGGATTACGGCGTTCCAAATGGGTCTCATGTCGCTGCTGATGCACGCTTCGGCAGGGCAGTATGCTGTTATTACTATTATAGCGGGGCAGTCGGGGTATCTGGCGATGATGCTGACTCAGCTTGTTATCAACATAAGATACATGCTTATGTCTACGGCACTCTCTCAGAAGATAAGTCCGAAAACACCTATGTGGAAGCGTATGCTTCTGTCCTACTTCGTTACAGATGAAATCTTCGGCATATCGGCTTCGGTTAAGGGCGAGTTGAATCCGTTTTATAATTATGGTGCGGCAACTGTGGCATCGCCTGGATGGGCAATCGGCACGGTGCTGGGCGTTTTGGTAGGAAATATTTTGCCGGCGAGCATGACAAGTGCACTGTCGGTTGCACTTTACGGTATGTTCCTGGCCGTAGTTATCCCTGCGTCAAAATCTGATCGTACGGTGGCTGCTGTGGTCGCTGTCTCTATGGTTGGCAGCCTGCTGTTTACTTTCCTTCCGGTTTTATCTGCGATGGATGGCGGAACGAGAATTATTGTTCTTACAATAGTTATTGCGGCAGGTGCAGCGATTATTCGTCCAGTGCCGGCAGAAGTGAATGATGTGAACGGCGCAGATGGCGTTGATGGCGCGAATGGTTCAAATGGTGCGAAAACTGAAGTTATAGAAAAGGAGGCGCAGCTGTAATGGAACATAATACATATATATATTTCGCAGTGGCGGCTTTAACTATCTATGCGATTCGTGCTCTGCCGCTTACGCTGATTAAAAAGGAGATTCAGAATACTTTTATTCGTTCATTCTTATATTATGTGCCATATGTTACGCTGGCAGTTATGGCATTCCCTGCTATTATTACAGCAACAAGTTCGGTCGTTTCTGGCGTTGTGGCATTTTTCGTAGCGGTAATTGTGGCATGGGTGGACGGAAACTTAGTAAAAGTTGCGGCTGCTTCGTGTGCAGCTGTATATATTACGGAACTGTTGATTTTATAAGGGTTTCAGGACTATAGCTCGGGTGTCGTAGAGACGATATCCGAGCTTTTTTCTTAAAGAATTAGAAAAAACATGAAAAAAGTTTAAAAAAGGTGTTGACAATGGGAGGT
>CAZLJV010000092.1:0-6640 GCA_964559965.1 uncultured Oscillospiraceae bacterium
ATATTAAGGAGAAGAAACATGCTTAAGGTTATCCGCTATGTATTAGGCCCAATTCAGACAAACACATATATCGCATATGAAGAAGAAACGAAAAAAGGATTCATGGTTGACTGCGGTGGATATTCACAGGAAGTTACCCAGAAAATCCGTGAAACAGGAATCGATTTACAGTACATCATTCTGACACATGGCCATTGCGATCATATCGACGGTCTGGATTTATACAAGAAGGATTTTCCAGATGTGAAGGTTGTGGCTAACTATGCTGAAAAGGAAATGCTGTTAAGCCCTGAATACAACAGCTCTATCGAAATCTACGGCCGCCCTATGCAGGTTTCCGCAGATATCTGGATTTATCGCCACAGAGAAACCCTTACAGTTGGAAATATGGAACTGACTTTCCTGCTTACACCGGGACATTCAAAGGGCGGAATGGCAATTTATGTGGACGGTCACTGCTTCAGCGGTGATACACTGTTCCATTTCTCCATCGGCCGCAGCGATTTCTACGGCGGAGATTACAGACAGATGATGAATTCCATCAAGGACGTACTGTTTAACTTACCAGATGACACCGTGCTGCTGCCTGGTCATATGGATGTTTCAACCATTGGAACAGAAAAGAGAGGCAATCCATTTGTATAAGATTCTGATAAAAAATATAGAAAACAAATATGAATATAACGAGCTGATAAAGGTTTTTCTCAGACCGGATCAGTTCGACAGCTATACTGAAAATGAATATTTAGAAGCATATCCTCGTGGAATCGATGAAGAAATTGATACACTGGTTGTGTTCAACGAAGTCGGTTTCTCCGATAAAAATCATATTAAAAGAGAGATTTTTCAGGGATTGCAGCAGATTGCGCAGAGAGAAAGTGCTTCTTCGCAAAATCCGCCGGCCTGGGGGATTTTGACGGGTGTTAGACCGGTTAAGCTGACTGGAGAGCTTTTTTCCAAGTTAGGCTCTGAGGAAGCAGTTCGCAAGAAGCTGCGTGAGTTCTATTTCGTCAATGAGGAAAAAACTCAGCTGCTGCTGGATACATATAACTATCAACAGGAGATTTTAGGACCGCCGCCAGAAGGTGGAGTAGGTATTTATATAGGAATTCCTTTCTGTCCAACTCGCTGCCTGTACTGCTCATTTACCTCCAATCAGAAGGGTCCAGAGGAAATACAGCGGTATTTAGAAAGCCTGTTTGTGGAAATCGGTTATTGCGGTCGCCGCATGAAGGAGACTGGTCTGTGGCCTGAATCCATATATATTGGCGGCGGTACGCCGACTACCCTTGATGCCCAGCAGTTAGACGCGCTTCTTACGGCAGTGGAGACTCATATGGATCTTTCCAAGTGTAAGGAGTTTACTGTTGAAGCTGGTCGTCCTGATACAATCACAAGTGAAAAACTTGATGTTATCCATCGCCATGGAATAGACAGAATCAGCATCAATCCGCAGTCTATGAAGGCTAAGACTTTGGAGCTGATTGGTCGTTCTCACAATCCGGAAGATATTCTGGAGGCCTTCGAAAAAGCCAATGAGAGCCAGATTCCAATGGTGAATGCTGATGTAATTGCAGGTTTGCAGGAAGAGACTACAGAAGATTTTAAGAATACTATGAAGCAGCTTATAGACCTGAATGCGACTAATATTACTGTTCATACCCTTGCGGTTAAGCGTGCCTCTCGTCTTATTGAGGAGGATCCAGATTATGCATACAAGCAGGGTGAATTAGTTGCTGATATGCTTGCGGAAGGTGTGAGCCTGTTGAAAGAGGCTGGATATCGTCCATATTATCTGTATAGACAGAAACATATGGCTGGTTCATTTGAAAATGTGGGTTATTGCAAGGGCGATACGCCTTGCATTTATAACATAAGAATTATGGAAGAACAGCAGACAATCATAGCGCTGGGAGCAGGCGGCATCAGTAAGGTTTATTTTCCTGAGGAAAACCGACTGGAACGTGTGCCTAATGTTTCAAACTACGAAATCTATATCGAGCGTCTTGATGAAATGCTGAAGCGTAAAGAAGATAATTTATTTAAGGAGGTTGCAAAATGCTAACAAATGCGCCGAAAGGTACGAAAGATATTTTGCCTGATCAGATTCATAAATGGCATTATGTCGAGGGACAGTGGAAGGATATTTGCAGAAGATACGGCTTCAAGGAAGTGCGTACCCCAGTATTTGAACATACGGAACTGTTTACGAGAGGAATTGGCGATACTACCGATGTAGTTCAGAAGGAAATGTATACCTTTAACGACCACGGCAACAGAAGTATTACGCTGAAGCCTGAGGGAACCTCCCCAGCGGTTCGTGCATTTATCGAACATAAGCAGTATGCAGAAGTACAGCCTACTAAGTACCACTACATTACACCTTGTTATCGTTACGAAAAGCCACAGTCTGGCAGACTTAGAGAATTCCATCAGTTTGGTATTGAAGTGTTCGGCACACCTAATATGATGGCAGATGCAGAAGTAATCTCTCTGGCATATGATTTTCTCACATCTCTGGGCATTACTGAAATTGAGCTGAGAATAAACAGCGTTGGCTGCCCAGAATGCAGAAAGAAGCACAGAGCAGCACTGCGTGAATTCCTGACACCAAAGTATGACCAGTTGTGCGACACCTGTAAGACACGTTTTGATAAGAACCCAATGAGAATCTTAGACTGCAAGTCTCCTGTATGCCATGAACTGGTTCAGGGTGCACCTATGATGCTTGACTATCTTTGCGACGATTGTAAGGATTCGTTCCAGCAACTGCAGGACAACCTGACTGCGATGGAAATTCCGTTTACAGTTGACCCGGGAATCGTGCGTGGTCTGGACTACTATACTAAGACTGCTTTTGAGTTCGTAACTACTAAAATCGGTGCGCAGGGCACTGTTTGCGGTGGCGGACGCTACGACCATCTTATCGAAGAGGTTGGCGGCCCTCCAATTCCAGGTGTTGGTTTCGGTCTGGGTATCGAAAGACTGTTACTTCTGATGGAAGCAAATGACGCTAAGTTCCCAGAAGAAGATAAGCTGGACGTATTTATCGCTGTTATGGGTGATGCTGCTAAGGCATATGGTCTTAAACTCTGTCATCAGCTGCGTGCAAAGGGTCTGTCTGCTGAGATGGATACTCTTGCGCGTAATATTAAGAACCAGTTTAAGTATGCAAACCGTTTGAACGCTAAGTATACTGTAGTAATCGGTGAAAATGAGCTGGCAGAGGGAGTTGCTGCTGTTAAGGATATGGCTAAGCAGGAGCAGCACAATGTTAAATTTGAAGAATTGTTTGATGTATTAAGTAAATAATCGGGAGATATAGATAGAATGAGTGAATTATTCAAGCGCACCCACATGTGCGGCGAATTAAACATTGCAAATGTGGATCAGGAAGTTGTATTGAACGGTTGGGTTGCTAAGAGAAGAAATCTGGGCGGCCTGATCTTCGTTGATCTGAGAGATAAGACAGGAATCGTACAGGTAACTTTTGATGACAAGATTCCTGCAGAAGTTTTTGAAAAGGCAGATTCTCTGCGTAGTGAGTATGTAATCGGTGTTAAGGGTACTGTTAAGGAAAGAAGTTCAAAGAATATGAACATTCCTACTGGCGAAATCGAAGTGTTCGCAACTGATTTAGTGCTCTATTCCGAAGCAGACACTCCTCCAATCTACATTAAGGATGATGACAATGTAGATGAAAATCTGAGACTGAAGTATCGTTATCTGGATCTGCGTAAGCCTAAAATGCAGAGAAATCTTCAGTTCCGTCATCAGATTGTAAAGACTACAAGAGACTACTTCGATGAAAATGGATTTACAGAAGTAGAAACTCCTATGCTGATTAAGTCTACACCTGAAGGTGCGAGAGACTATCTGGTTCCAAGCCGTGTGCATCCAGGTTCTTTCTATGCACTGCCACAGTCTCCGCAGTTATTTAAGCAGATGCTCATGGTAAGCGGAACTGACCGTTACATGCAGATTGTTAAGTGCTTCCGTGATGAAGACCTGCGTGCAGACCGTCAGCCTGAATTTACACAGATTGACTTAGAAATGTCCTTCGTAGATGAAGAAGATGTAATGGCTATGAATGAAGGCTTCCTAAAGAAGGTTTTCCATGATGTTATGGGAGTTGACATTCAGCTGCCTCTGCCTCGTTTAACTTGGCATGAAGCTATGGAGCGTTATGGTTCCGATAAGCCAGACGTGCGTTTCGGCTTCGAACTGCACTGCCTGAATCATCTGGCAGAAAAGTGCGAATTCAAGGTGTTCACTGATGCTCTTGCTGCTGGCGGAGATGTTCGCGGTATCTGCATTGACGGCGGTTCTGACAAGTTCAGCAGAAAGGATATCGATAAGCTGACAGCTTCCGTTAAGGATTACGGTGCTAAGGGCATGGTATGGATGCGTGTTGGCGAAGGCGAAATCAATTCTTCTGTAAATAAGTTCTTTACACAGGAAGAACTGCAGGCTTGGGCTGCAGAATTCGATGCTAAGGCTGGCGACTTAATCTTCATCATTTCCGATAAGAAGAAGGTTGTTTTCGATGCTTTAGGTTTCCTGAGAAGGGATATCGCAAAGAGATTAGGTCTGCTGGACGATAGAGATTTTAAGCTGCTGTGGGTTACAGACTTCCCACTGTTCGAAAAGGACGACGAAACAGGCGAACTGAAGTCCATGCATCATCCGTTCACACAGCCTAGATTAGATCAGGTTTCCATGCTGGATACTAATCCGGAAGATGTTCTGGCTGTTGCTTATGACATCGTATTAAATGGTGTAGAATTAGGCGGCGGTTCAATCAGAATCCATGATAAGGATCTGCAGGCTAAGATGTTTGAGGTTCTGGGGCTGACTAAGGAAGAATGTGACGAAAAATTTGGCTTCCTGATTGAAGCATTTAAGTATGGTGTTCCACCTCACGGCGGACTTGCTTATGGTCTGGACAGACTGGTAATGCTGCTTGCTGGCGAATCTTCAATTCGTGAAGTAATGGCATTCCCTAAGAACCAGCAGGCACAGTGTCTGGTAACCAGCGCACCTGGCGTTGTTGCACAGGATCAGCTGGAAGAGCTGGGCATTTCCATAAATGAATAAGGTTCCGGCTGTTCGCATCGGTGTATTAGGCGGCAGCTTTGATCCAATTCACAACGGACATATAACTTTAGGACAGGCGGCAGTCAATGAAGCGCGATTAGATAAGCTCATCGTCATGCCTACACATGTTTCTCCATTTAAGGTAGGGAGAAAGTATGCAGATGATAAGCATCGCATTGAAATGTGCCGCCTGGCCTTTTCTGAAACTGCACAGGCTGAGGTCAGCAGTTACGAGATAGAACATACGGATATATCTTATACTTATGATACATTGATGTATTTGAGAAAGTTATATCCTGATGAGGAGATTTATTTCATAACGGGAACAGATTCCTTTATAGAGGTGGACAAATGGTATGAGGGTATTCCATTGTTGAAGAGTTTTGGGTTTATTGTAAGTGCCAGACCAGGATATAGGGAATGTGAGCTCGCCGAAAAAATCAAAGAATATAAAGAAAAATATGGGACAAGGATATTTTATTTAGAACACGAAATGCCTGATGTTTCATCTACTGAAATTAAGGCTAAGCGTTCGAATAATATTTCTATTCATGGATTTGTTCCAGAAAGTGTAGAGAGGTATATCGATGAACACAAGCTCTATTTGTGAATATATCGCAAGAAATTTTTCTGAGAAAAGGAAGGTACATACTGAAGGCGTAAGGCAGACAGCTATAAAGCTTGCTGAGAAGTATGCACCATCAGATGATATGCGAGATTTACTGGTAGAAAAGGCTGAAATTGCAGCATTGTTTCACGATATGTACCGCGGTGTAGCGGTTGACGTAATAAACTATTATGTAAAGCACTTGGGTTTAGATGAAAACCGCTATAAAGACAGTCCAAATTTGGCACATGGAAAGATTGCAGCCATTATAATGGAGAGGGATTACGGAATAGATGATCCTGATATCATCAATGCTGTAAGTTTCCATACAACTGGCCGTCCAGGTATGTCTCTCTTAGAAAAGATCATATACATCGCTGATGCGGTGGAACCGAACCGTTGCTATCCCGGTGTCGATGGGCTGCGAGAAACAGTAGAAAAGGACTTAGACCTTGCTGTGCTTCAGTCACTTTACAGCACCATTAGTTTCGTAAGTTCGGAAAATAGATATCTCGACGAAGATACAATACTTGCGAAAGAGTATTTTGAGAGATTGATAAAAGAAAAAGGAGAATAATTATGACCAACAAAGAATATGCACTGCTCGCAGGCAAGGTTTTGTCGGACAAGAAGGCACAGGATATCGTAATTATCGATATTCAGGAAAAAGCTACATTTGCGGATTACTTCGTTGTCTGCTCTGGCGGTTCTGAACGTCAGGTGCAGAGTTTAACTGATGATGTGGAAGACGCATTTGCAAAGGAAAACCTGTTTGTTAAGTCTATTGAAGGCCGCCAGGGTTCTGGTTGGATTTTGATGGACTTCGGAGATATTATTGTAAACTTGTTTACAAAAGAAATGAGAGAACGCTACAACATTGAAAAAGTATGGGGCGATTGCGAATTCATCGAAGTGGAGGAATAGGCATAAAATGAA
>CAZLJV010000093.1:0-6639 GCA_964559965.1 uncultured Oscillospiraceae bacterium
TGATGAGGCGCAGATACAGGTTCTTGAAGGTCTGGAAGCAGTTCGAAAAAGACCTGGTATGTATATCGGTTCCACCGGTCCAAGAGGGCTTCATCACCTGGTTTATGAAATCGTAGATAACAGTATCGACGAAGCGTTAGCTGGCTACTGTAAGAATATTCATGTAACTATCCAGAAGGATAATTCTATCATGGTAGAAGACGATGGCCGAGGAATGCCAGTTGATACTCACCCTAAGCTGGGTATACCTGCAGTTGAAGTTATTCATACTGTGCTCCATGCTGGTGGTAAGTTCGGCGGTGGAGGATACAAGGTTTCCGGCGGTCTTCACGGTGTAGGTGCATCTGTTGTAAACGCACTTTC
Organism: uncultured Oscillospiraceae bacterium; assembly: GCA_964559965.1. Classification (GTDB taxonomy): domain Bacteria; phylum Bacillota; class Clostridia; order Peptostreptococcales; family Anaerovoracaceae; genus RGIG7179. The sequence goes on from CAZLJV010000093.1 coordinate 364, forward strand.
TACACACATGGAAGTAGAAATTAAGCGTAATGGAAATATTTATAAGCAGGAATATGAGAGAGGTAGAACAGTTTCAAAGTTAGAAGTAGTCGGTACTTCTAAGAAAACTGGATCTAAGACTACTTTCTGGCCAGACCCTGAAATTTTCGAAACAACTGTTTTTGAATATGATGTTCTTGAGCGTCGTCTGAGAGAAATGGCATTTCTGAACAAGGGTATTAAGATTATCTTCAAAGATGAAAGAGCTGGACAGAAAAAGAGCGAAACTTTCCACTATGAAGGCGGTATTAAGGAATTCGTAGAATATCATAACCAGAGCAAAGATGTACTTCACAAAGATGTGATTTACTACGAAGTAATCAAGGATACTTGTGAAGTTGAAATTGCAATGCAGTATACAGATAGCTACAGTGAGAATATTATGGGTTATGCTAATAATATTCATACAACTGACGGTGGTACTCATATCGTTGGTTTCAAGAGTGCTCTGACTAGAGTAATCAACGACTATGGTAAGAAGGCTAAACTGCTGAAAGAAAGTGATGATGCTCTTTCAGGTGATGATGTTAGAGAAGGTCTGACTGCGATTATCTCTGTTAAGTTAGCTGAACCTCAGTTTGAAGGTCAGACTAAGGCTAAATTAGGAAACAGCGAAATCCGTGGTTTCGTAGAAACAAGTACTAGTGAAAATCTGATGGCGTTCCTGGAAGAAAATCCTGCTCCTGCTAAGGCGATCATTGAAAAATGTGTTAAGGCAGCGAGAGCAAGAGAAGCAGCTCGTAAGGCTCGTGATCTGACAAGAAGAAAGGGCGCATTAGAAAGCTTTTCTATGCCTGGAAAACTGGCAGACTGCTCAGACCGTGATCCTAAAAATTGCGAAATCTTCTTAGTCGAAGGGGATTCCGCGGGCGGTTCTGCTAAGGAAGGTCGTGACAGAAAGCGTCAGGCAATCCTGCCTCTGAGAGGTAAGATTTTGAATGTAGAAAAAGCAAGACTTGATCGTATCTTAAGTTCTGATGAAATTAAGAATATGATTACAGCATTTGGCTGCGGAATTGGTGAAGATTTCAATATTGAAAAGCTGAGATATCACAAGATTATCATCATGACCGATGCCGACGTAGACGGTGCACATATCCGTACACTGCTCTTAACATTCTTCTATCGCTTCATGAAACCACTGATTGAGGGCGGTTATGTTTATGCTGCACAGCCACCACTGTATCAGGTTAAGAAGGGTAAAGATGTATACTATACTTACAGTGAAAACGAGCAGGAAAAGCTGATGGAAAAATTGGCTGATAAGCCAGGAAAAGCAGATATCCAGCGTTACAAAGGTCTGGGTGAAATGGACGCAGAGCAGCTGTGGGATACTACCATGGACTTCGAACATCGTACATTAATTCAGATTACCATTGAAGACAGTGCGGAAGCGGACCAGATTTTCTCAACTCTGATGGGAGATAAGGTTCCGCCAAGAAAGAAGTTTATCGAAGAACACGCACAGTATGCAACATTGGATATTTAGTAGAGGGGAATATAGAATATGACCACTTTTTTAGAGGATCAGAAACTGATTCAACATGAAATAAATAAAGAGATGAAAGACTCTTACATCGACTATGCGATGAGTGTTATCGTAGGTCGAGCTTTGCCAGATGTAAGAGACGGTATGAAGCCGGTACACAGAAGAATTCTTTATGGTATGGCTGGACTGGGTGTAACTCCTGATAAGCCTCATAAGAAGTCTGCTCGTATCGTCGGTGAAGTAATGGGTAAATATCACCCGCATGGTGACTCATCTATTTACGATGCGATGGTAAGACTGGCGCAGCCTTTTAATATTCGTTATATGCTCGTTGATGGTCACGGTAACTTCGGTTCCGTGGACGGCGACGGTGCTGCAGCAATGCGTTATACGGAAGCGAGAATGTCTCCGCTTGCACTTCAGATGCTGCGTGACATTGAAAAGGATACTGTAGATTTTATACCAAACTTCGATGGCGAAGAAAAAGAACCATCTGTACTTCCAGCTAGATTTCCTAATCTGCTCGTAAATGGTTCAAATGGTATTGCGGTAGGTATGGCTACATCTATTCCTCCGCACAACCTGTCTGAAGTTATCGATGCATCTGTAGAACTCATTGACAATCCAGATGCAACTGTAGATGACTTGATGAAGCACATAAAAGGCCCGGACTTCCCTACTGGTGCTATGATCATGGGTAAGGCATCCATGAAGGAAGCATATCGCACAGGTCAGGGTAAGGTTTTGGTGCGTTCCGTATCTGAAATCGAGGAATTATCTCACGGCAAGCAGCAGATTGTCGTAAAAGAAATCCCTTATCAGGTAAATAAAGCAAGACTTATCGAAAAGATTGCGGAACTGGTTAGAGATAAAAAGGTTGAAGGCATCACAGCATTGCGTGATGAATCTAACCGTAGAGAAGGTATTCGAATTGTAATCGAGCTGAAGAAGGATGCAAATCCTAATATCATTCTCAACAGACTCTATAAGCATACTCAGCTGCAGGATTCTGTTTCTATGATTATGCTTGCATTAGTTGACGGAAGACCTAAGATTTGTACTCTGCGCGATATTCTGGTTGAATATCTGAAACATCAGAAAGAAGTTCTGACTCGCAGAACTATTTTCGATAAGAAAAAGGCAGAAGCGAGAGCTCACATCTTAGAAGGTTTGAGAATCGCACTGGACAATATTGACGAAATCATCAAGATTATCCGCAGCAGTTACAATGATGCTAAGGAACGCTTGATGGAACGCTTCGGCCTGTCGGAAATTCAGTCACAGGCTATTCTGGACATGCAGCTGAGAAGACTGCAAGGTTTGGAAAAAGAGAAGATTGAAAATGAATATCAGGAACTCTTAAAGAAAATTGCATACTACAATGAGCTGTTAGCAGATGAAGTTAAGCTGATGGGCGTTGTTAAAGACGAATTGCTGGAAATTAAGAATAAGTGGGGAGATAAGCGTCGCACTAAGATTAAGCCGGCAGCAGAAGAAATCGATGAAGAAGATTTGATTGCAGAAGAAAACGTTTGCATCACCATGACTCATTTGGGTTATGCTAAGCGAGTTCCTGTAGACACATATAAGGCACAGAAGAGAGGCGGAAAGGGAATCACTGGTCTGACCACTAAGGAAAATGATTTTGTGAAAGACTTAATCATGACCTCTACTCACGATTATCTCATGTTCTTTACTAATACAGGTAAGGCACATAAGATTAAGGCATATGAAATCCCTGAAGCAAACCGTACAGCTAAGGGTGTACCTATCGTAAACTTCCTGAACTTAATGTCCAGAGAAAGAGTAACTGCAGTAATTCCTATCAGAGAATTTACAGAAGATGAATATCTGATTGCAGTAACTAAGCACGGTACTATTAAGAAAACAGCCATGTCTAACTTCGATACCAATCGTAAGACCGGCCTGATTGCAATGAATCTGAAAGATGGCGATGAACTGATTGGAATCCAGAAGACAACTGGAAAGAATAATGTTATCATAGTGACTAAGCAAGGTAAGTGTATCTGCTTCTCCGAAGATGATGTACGCCCTATGGGCAGAATCGCAGGCGGTGTTCGTGCTATCGACCTTGAAAAGGATGACGAAGTTGTTTCCATGCAGCTGGTAGAACCAGGACAGGAACTGCTGGTTGTAACTAGAAATGGTTACGGAAAGAGAACTCGTGTAGAAGATTACAAGGTTCAGACTCGCGGCGGCAAGGGACTGCTCACTTACGACAAGGCTAAGTTCAAGAAGACTGGCGAGTTAGTAGGTGCAATGGTTGTCGGCGAAGATGATGACATCATGCTTATCAATTCTGACGGAATCATCATCCGCATGAAGGCAAGCGAAGTATCCAGACTGGGACGCGCAACTCAGGGCGTAAAGATTATGAGTGTCAACGAAGATGCTAATATCATCGCTATGGCTAAGGTTGCAAAAGATGATATGGATGATGAAGCTGTAGAAAACAAAAAAGAAACTACAGACGAAAACGGACAGACAATGATGAAACTGTAAGGAAAGGAATCAGGAAAATGGCAGATAAAATCAAGTTTCATATACCGGGTAAGCCTGGATATCTGACCATGGTCAGATTGGCGATTGGTTCAATCGCAGATATGGTTGGTTTTGATTTCGATGAGATTGAGGATATAAAGACGGCAGTAAGCGAAGCCTGCAAAAACATATCATGTCACGGATTAGATGGTTTTGCGGAGGAATATTGCGTAGAGTGTGAAGCAGATGACGGGTATTTAGAAATTCGTGTCGCTGACAACAGCGATGGTCATGTACTCGAGCGTTTAGCTAAACCTTGCCAGACTTGTCCAAACGAAGGAAATTTAGCCATTTTCGTGATTCAATCATTGATGACCGAAGTTGAAATTCTTGATGGTCCCCAGGAAAAGAAGACAATCAAGATGATTAAAAGAAAATGAACAACGCAGACCTCTTTAAGGAATATGCGAGAAATCCTTCCATCGAATTGAGAAATCAAATCGTAGAAGAAAACCTGTATATGGTGGATATCCTTATCCGAAAATACCTGGGGAAGGGTGTGGAATATGACGACCTTTATCAGGTGGGAGCGTTAGCTTTAGTATCGGCAGTAGAACGCTTTGATATTGAGAAGGGTTTCGAGTTTAAGAGTTTTGCGACACCTACTATACTTGGTGAAATAAAAAAATATTTCCGTGATAAGCAATGGAGCTTAAAGGTTCCGCGCAGAATGAAGGAAATCTCAATCAAGGTACAGGAAGTAAAGGATCAGCTTACTACTAAGCTGGGACGAGTTCCTAATCTTGATGAAATTTCTCAGGCAACGGGATTTTCGCATGAACAAATCATGCAGGCAATGGAAAGTGCGAAGGCTTACGGAACTTTCTCTCTGGATAGTGCAAATAATAGCATGGGAGAAGAAGGCGAAGAAAATCTTCTGGAAAAGTATGTTGGTTTCGAGGAAATCGGATATGAAAGAATCGAAATAAACGAAATCATTAAAGCAGTCTTGGAAAAATTAAATGATAAGCATCGCTATATTTTCAAGGAGAGATTCATATTCAACAAGTCTCAGGCAGATATAGCTAAGGCATTGGGTGTTTCACAGATGACAGTTTCCAGGGCAGAGAAATCCATTATCGAAAGCTTTAAAAAAGAAATGAACCGAGAATAAAATGCGTGCATAAATAGCGAAAAAAGATGCACAGAATGGAGATTTAGATGAAAAGAGTATTTTCTGGCGTACAGCCTACTGGAAACATCCACCTGGGTAATTACCTGGGAGCACTGAAGCAGTTCGTTGAACTGCAGGATGATCACGAATGTATTTACTGCATCGTAGATGAACATGCAATTACAGTTCCGCAGGATCCTAAAGCACTGCGTGAACACATTTTAGACGTAGCAGCTCTTTATCTGGCTGTTGGCGTTGACCCAAAGAAGTCTATCGTTTTCGTACAGTCTGATGTATCAGGCCATGCGGAACTGGGCTGGGTTCTGTGCTGCAACTCCTCTACAGGCGAGTTGTCCAGAATGACACAGTTTAAGGATAAGAGCAAAAATAAAGAGTCCGCACCTACAGGACTGTTTACATATCCGGTACTGATGGCAGCAGATATTTTGCTGTATGACACAGACATCGTTCCTGTTGGAAATGACCAGAAACAGCATATCGAGCTTTGCCGTGACTTGGCAATCCGTGTAAATAACAAGTACAAGAAGACTTTCGTAGTTCCGGAAGGTCGCTTCATGAAGGCGGGCGCAAGAGTAATGGCTCTTGATGATCCTACTAAGAAGATGAGTAAGAGTGCTGAGAATATTCATTCAAGAATTTCTCTGCTGGACGAACCTTCTAAGATTAAGAAGTCCATCATGAAGGCTACTACTGACTCCGAAGGAATCGTAAAGTTTGATATTGAGAATAAGCCAGGTATCAGCAATCTGCTGAGCATTTACAGTGCACTTTCTGGTAAGTCGATTGAAGAGTTGGAAACTATGTATGAAGGCAAGGGCTATGGCGATTTCAAGAAGGACTTAGTTGAAGTTACTGTTGAAGCTCTGGCTCCAATCAAAGCTCGCTATGAAGAAATTCGTCATTCTGATGAACTGATCGAAATTCTGAAAGATGGCGCACAGAGAGCTGACGAAATTGCTAAGAAGACTATGAAGAGAGTAAAAGAAAACTTCGGACTGGGCTTCGAAAAGTAATAGTAAATTTGGTAATTATAAAAAATGGGCACCCGAAA
>CAZLJV010000094.1:0-2596 GCA_964559965.1 uncultured Oscillospiraceae bacterium
CATACACAGCAAGCAGTCTTCCATATAAATAACTGCGATTTGTATTATTTCGATCTAATGACATTCTTACACTTCCTCCTTTATACTTCGAAATCAATGCGCAAGTTACAAACAGCTGGCGTTCACGCTGCCTGTTTCCCGGCTCATTTGAAAAACTCAATGGTCTGCACGCTCTCTGAAAAGCAGCTTGAACGAAATCAATTGGAATATTTTGATTTTCAATCACACAGTGGTACACTCTCTGATATTGCATGATTTTTAGCTTGTCATCAACTTTTACTTCGTTGCCCTGCTGATTTCCAAAAGAATAGGACACTATTTCATTGATTGAAGGCGAACGCACTCCAAGTTTAGGCTTTTTATCCTTATCGAAAGAAGTCCACTCCCAACAGCATGTTTCATACCACTGCTCAATACGATTAAGATAATCATGTGCATTCAATTCATTATAGTAAACAATGGAAAGCCTACCTGTAGTCGCTGCCTGCATCGCCATGATTGTCACAGTATCATTTAGATCAAATTTTTCACGATAACCATTTACAGTTCGCTTTATCTTAATCCTATACTCCTGTAAGTCATGTATGCGATTACTTTTTTCATCAAAATCTTCTTCGTCGGCCTCATCGTCATAATCGTACAGAATAAGTCCGTCTGCTTTCGGCACTTTCTTCCCTTTCGGATTCCAGCAAAGATATGTTCGGCGTTCCGAACCACCTATGCCATACCCTTGCACCTTCACGAGCCAGCGCAAAGCATTATGAATCTTCTGCGATGCTTCATATCCTACTGCCAGTGCCTCTTCACCCTTTGCAAACCTGCCTCTGAATGTAAAGTCAGTCATATCATTTGTGGAAATCAGCTTAGCATTATTGGAAGTTTTAATGACTCCCTTAGGATGCATATATGTCACAATCTCCTTTTCACCCGAAAAATAACATACATCCATCTGTTCACTTTCAGATTTCTTGTTCATGTAATACTTTTGATACGCTGTGATTAAATTCGAATCATTCCAACATTCACTTGAAACTCCATCATCGAATACTCTGAATCTTACAATGCACTTATCATAAGGATTACCTGCGATAGTATCTTTCTTAAAATGATTCTTATCATCGAGAACAAGAACCCCCGCCTTTATCAAATCCTGTGCCATACATTCTTTTGATATATATTTATATATAGCATGGAGACGAGGTGTGGAAAATTCAGACGAGTCCCATTTTTCCAATTCTTCCTTATACTTTTCGAATCTCTTTTCGGACGAATCAGTTTCCTTCTGCGTACTGCAAAACTTTCCAAAATCCCCTGCTACATAAGTAAGATTATCGTATAGTGCATGTGGGGCAATTCCGCTTGAACGACCAGCTGAATCTTCCGAAACCGGTATAAAGAATTCCCCCTTCTTTTTATCTGCTATCGAGTTTGCTTGCTGAAAATTCCCCTCTAAATCCAATGCAATTTCAATCTGTGCACTTGATTCCATATGGGAAATCGGACAAAGCGGATAATCCGAGGTTGCATCAAGTTCAAACATTTTATGGTTATCGTAAGTATCATAAAGTGCTCTCATCCAGCTCATCAGCTTCACCTCCTCCAACATCTACCGTTGCGCAATCTGAAAAATTGCTATATTTTTCTCCGAATGGTTTTATATCCATTTCCCGTATTGCACGGTGAATACACTCCTGTGGCGGTATGAAGTGAATTACGCCCTTCTTCACCACTGCTCTCCACAATCTTACAGACATCATACCTTTAGTTTCATCAGAGTACGCCTCGTCCGCGTATGTAATCCCATGATACATCATGCCGAAATCCACTTCTGGAATATCATCATAGAAGCCTTCCCCCTCACCAAATTTACATGGCGATACATATCCTTGGCACTCTCTCGTTCCTAAAAAAACATCTCTGCGCCCACCTCGTTCAATCATTCGCTTCGCAATCAGATAATGCTTATGCTCATTTCTATCCTGTGCAAGCTCTGGTCTGTTTTCATTCCACACAAAATGTGCCCTAACCTGATACTTGCAATTTCTCAAGTAAGTATAGAACGCTAAATCGTTCTTGTCATTGCTGTACTTGATTGGTCTAATCCCCTTCGACTCAGTCTGAATGGGATTTATTACACGCACAGAATCTACACACCATATAAAACTTGGCTTCCAGTAAATGCTATGCAATATTCCTTTTATAGCTTCATAAGTAGGAATTTGATATGTCATTTTCTCACCGCCAACACGGTTTACCGGATCGGAAAACAGTGCAAAATCTCCTTCAACTTGAAATTCTACCACATTGCTGTACTTCATCTTTACCTCCCTCTAAAAGTAATACCCATTATCCCCTAACTCTTGCCATTTATCAAATACTCCAAACTCTCCATCATATGCGACTCCGTTCAAAACCCATACCCCGCTGATTTCTCGCTGCACAATGATGCTCTGCTTTTTGAATTTATCCACTTCATATCCAAACAGACCTACAGTGTAAGGCTTTAGCTTTTTCAGTGCATCTTTCATCTCCTCAAAATCTCTTCGTCGTTCACTTTCTTCTAATCGCAAAATCTCTCTGCGCGACACTTCATCAT
>CAZLJV010000094.1:2696-6639 GCA_964559965.1 uncultured Oscillospiraceae bacterium
TTCATCATCGAAGACTTTACAAAATTGTCCCGCAGTCTTAAAAGGCTGATCCATTTGGTATTCAAATTTGCAATTATTTCGCTCTCTTCTTCTTCCTAACATATCGACCATAGATAGCTCAAGTTTCTCATTTGAATCTTTGCCCAAATTTACATTGTACATCATTTCTTTTTCAACCGAGGAATTGTGGAAATATCGCTCATAGTACTTCGACACAAATTCAGGTGAATCAATGGATACGCTCGGATCTACACATGCATGCACTGCTCTGAAGCAGTTTTGGGCTTCTCGAATAAACGGCAGATGCTCCAATCTCTCTTCCTGCAAACGAACGATGTAGACATCACAGATTTTGCTCCATTCGTTGCCTCTATTGCATCGTCCCGCAGACTGAATTATGTTATCTACGCCTGCTTCCACACGAATCACGGATTCAAAGGAAAAATCTATTCCGCACTCGCACATCTGTGTAGATACGCATATGACTTTTCTCTCACCGCCAAGCCCCGGCGTTTTTCCGATTTTGCTCAGTACATCATTCCTGTGTTTCGGACACATTGATGTAGACAAATGATACAAGTCATATTCGTTTTCAGACATTTTTTTTAGTTCCAGGAAAAGGCTCTGTGCCTCATTCCTCGTATTGCAGATAACTAAAATCGAATCCTTGTCTTGAATCATGGAATTGCTCATTTGTGCCAATTCAGCTATGGTTATTCCTTCTGGCCTAATCATATCCACAAACCGATTACGCACAAATACTTTTTTCTGCATTTCATTAAGAACAACAAGTTCTGCACCATCTGCACCTTGCGCTTCCTGCGACGTATGTAGCGACGGGTGTACATTCTCAAACGCAGGCTGCGTCGCTGAGCATAACACTACAGTTGCATTGCAGCACTCCGTAAGAAAGTTCAGTGCTAATATAAATAATCTTGTAAATTTTATAGGCAGCGACTGCACTTCGTCGATGACAACAATGCTGTCACATAATGACTGCATTCGCCTGATTGCACTTGTGTCGTGCGTGAATATGATATTCAAAAGCTGTACTAAAGTCGAAATCACCACAGGCGCCTGCCAAGTTTCCACGAGAAGCTCGCGCATATCCATCTGTTCTTCAGTGGTATCTACTGCCTCCACAACATTCGAATGATGTTCCAGAATCATTTCATCACCGATAAAGTTTCCGATTTCTTTGCTGTTCTGCTCCAAAACGCTCAGTAACGGTATTATCATCACTACACGCTTTTTATTATATTTTGCGGCATGAGCAAGTGCATATCGAAGCGATGATAGCGTTTTACCGGAACCCGTTGGCACCGAAAGCCTATAAATTCCAGGCTTACGCATAGCAACAGCTGCACATTGATAAGAAATATATTTTCTCACTTCGTTTATCGAACTTCTCTTTTCTGATTCTAAATTTTTATTTGCTATCTTTTGCCCCAAAAGCCGAAGTTTTTCTTCCCAAAATTCGACATCTACCTGAATCAGCTCAATCTTCTTTCCGCTCATAAATTCAGCAGTGTCTCTTCTGTCTCCATCAATAACTGCAGATGTCAGCAACCTAGCCATATATCCAAAGTGTGTAAATGCATTTTTCCCAATTTCTTTCTTACTGCATTTATACTTCGTTGTGTTTTCATCAATGGTTTCGATTTTCTTTTCGATTTCGATGCAGGCCTTCTTAAATAAGCAGTCAATTTCTTCGTACTCCGCCACTTCATTTAGGAAAATCTTCACAGCTTCTTCATAGCAAATTTCATCTGCATCATATTTTATGCGATGCTCAAACCCATTCTCAGGTCCCTTCATTGTTACGCAAGATATGTCAAACAAGCCGTGATGTGAACCCATCGCAACTGCAATCATCTCGCATGCCAAAATCCGTGTTTTCTCGCTTATTCCATCAGAATTCCATTTTTCATTCTTGTAGTAACGATCAAACAGAAATTTCACCGCAGCAAAACTATGGTTCACAGACCCTCTCACCACCTCTTCGCCTGCAAAAGCTCTTTCCAGATATTCCTGAAATTTCTCGGTTCCCTTCCCCATGTCATGAAGCAAACCTGCGAAATACCCTGCATTATACAGTCCTATGCCTCTAAGTGCTTCTCCTGCATATTCAGCCGTTGCTCGTGCATGTTCAGAGAGAGTCTGTTCAACTCTCTGCTCTGAACCATCGTCGCCAATCTTAGTTATGTGTGCTAACTTCATTTTTCCTTCCTTTTCTTTCATACACACTCACCTCTTTGATTTTATTACACTTTCTTCGAACACGTATTCTTCGTGTTGTGTCCATGATACTACTGAAGGTTGCGTTTGTCAATATATATTTTCAGCTACAATAAAATATATTATGCAATTTATATTGTGTTTCATAGTTCGCTGTCGCTTTGATATTGGTGTTGACATTCGCACATTATTTTGATATAATTTAATGTGTAATCGTCGAAAGGAAGGTGCAAGTCATGGGAAGCAAAGAAACAATAAATGAACTGCTAAAGTTGTCGGCAGACGGAACGATTACTGCTGCTCAGGTAACAGAAGCTGGTCTGCATCGCAGTGTATTGCAAAACCTTGTAAAGAGTGGTGAGCTTTATCGATATGGGCGTGGATTATATGTAAAAAGTGACGCATGGGAGGATGACTTCTATCTTTTGCAGCGCAAATACAATCGAGGAATTTATTCACACGATACTGCCCTGTATCTGTTAGGGTATTCTGATCGTACTCCTGCCAGATACACGATGACATTTCCAAAAGGCTACAATGCTCCATCTTTGAAGCAGGAAAACGTGGTGGTTAAGCGCGTGGTGCCGGAAAACTACGATTTTGGAATTATCGAAATCCAATCACCGTCAGGAAATCCTATCCGCATTTATGACTTAGAACGAACGCTCTGCGATATTATGCGTGGCAGTGGTAGTGATATTCAAATTGTCGTAGAAGCAATGAAACGCTATTCAGTGTCTAAATCAAAAGACGTTCAAAGACTGATGGCATACGCCGAACAACTTAGAGTAAAGCCCAAGGTTCTCCATTACATGGAGGTGTTACTGTGATTACAAAGAATCCAATGCAGTTAAAAGCCTTTATTAAAAAGAAAGCAGCAGATAAGCATATATCTGCGCAGCTTGTCATGCAGAACTATATGTTGGAACGATTACTGGAACGAATTTCGATTTCAAAATACAAGCGCAATTTTATTCTCAAAGGTGGTTTCCTTATTTCTGCTATTGTCGGTCTGGATACACGCACTACAATGGATTTGGATACGACAATCAAGGGGTTTACGCTCACTCACGAAGCTATCCAGGCCATTTTTCAAGAGATTTGCAACATTGAGCTTGAAGACGACGTACAGTTTGAAGTTATCGGAATTTCCGACATCCGCGAAGGTGACGACTATCCTGGTATCCGTGTTGCATTGAAAGCTAACTATCCACCAATCAGTGTACCGCTGACCGTGGATGTTACCACAGGTGATATGATAACGCCTCGTGAGGTTGAGTACACATTATCACTGATGTTTGATGAGCGCAGCATAAGTATTCTTGCCTATAATCTTGAAACGGTGCTTGCAGAAAAAATCGAAACGATACTTTCTCGCAATATTGCCAACACTCGTCCCAGAGATTATTACGATGTACATATCTTGTATGCGCTGAGAAGTGCAGAATGTGATAAAACCACGCTACGTCACGCTTTGGAACATACAACGCAGAAACGCTGCAGCAACAGAATCTTAGAACAGTATCAAGTAATTATAAACGAAATACGTGGTAGTGAACATCTACACAAAATGTGGAACAAGTACACTCGTGAATATGATTATGCAAAAGATATTTCTTTCGATGATGCCTGTAATACAGTTCAAACCATTATGGACACAAAGCTATCCAGGCCATTTTTCAAGAGATTTGCAACATTGAGCTTG
>CAZLJV010000095.1:0-6488 GCA_964559965.1 uncultured Oscillospiraceae bacterium
GTCCTTCATAACGCGCATTGCGTTCAGGTGGGTAATCTTATCGATTTCATCGTAAGTGAACTTACCTTCCATCTTCTGCAGCAAAGTGGAGAAGCCACCGTAGTTTACCAGCTCGCCATTGTCGTCGATACCATCGAAGTCGGAACCGAAACCGATTGTATCGATACCAGCTACATTCTTCATGTACAGCAGATGTTCGATAATCTGGTCGTAAGTTGCGTGGTTTGAACCTTCTTTTAAGAAGGAACATTCAAAGTTGATACCTGCGATACCGCCTTTTTCAGCCAGAGTTCTCAGCTGATCATCAGTCAGATTTCTCTTGTGGTTGCACAGAGCTCTAGCGCAGGAATGAGTAGCCATGAAAGGCTGCTTGCTGTGCTTTGCTACGTCATAGAAACCACCTTCAGACAGATGAGAAACGTCGATAATCATGCCCAGACGGTTCATTTCTTCTACAACCTCGAAACCGAAAGGCTTCAGACCCTTCATGTGGATTTCAGGATCATCGTGACAAGGGTAACCCATGGAGTTTTCGTATCCCCACAGAATAGTCAGCAGTCTAACGCCCATGTCGTAGATTTCCTGGATTCTTTCGATTTTGCCATCTACGAATACACCATCTTCAACAGTCAGGAAGGAAGACAGCAGACCTTCTTCTTTGTTCTTCAGAATTTCTTCAACGCTGTAAACAGGTCTGATGATATCTTTATGTTCTTCCATCTTCTGAGTATAGTAACCATAGATACCCTTCAGGATATCGTATGGATCCATTGTCTTCATTTCGTTTCTGGACAGGTACATAGCGAAGAACTGGCACAGGGATTCGTTTTCCTTCAGCAGCTTCAGGTTAATGGAGAAATCTCCATCATAAAAGCTTCTATCCTGTTTTCTCCAGCCTTCGATTAGGGTGTCACAATGCATATCTATAATTCTCATAATGTACCTCCTAATATGCGTTTTTTTATTATATATGTGCATATTCAACAGAAACAGGACCAGCCTAAACCAGTCCTGCTCCGGAAATATCACTGAATTAGATGTCGTTTCTGCAGAGATCTTCGAAGGATTCTCTCTTAACAGCTACGTAATCTTCGTTTCCGCCTCTCAGCATTACGATAGGTGGCTTGCACAGCTTGTTGTAGTTGGAAGCCATTGAGTAGTGGTAAGCACCAGTTGTGCATACTGCGATTGTATCATATCTCTTTACGCTTGCAGGCAGCATAACGTGTTCCTGAATGATGTCGCCGGATTCGCAGCAACGACCTACTACAGATGCTTCGAAGTCGCATGCTTCGTCCATCTTGTTAGCCAGCAGTACAGTATATTCGGAACCGTACAGAGCGTAACGGATATGGTCAGCCATGGAACCGTCTACGGATACATAGTTCTTATATCCAGGAATCTTCTTCAGAGTACCTACAGTATACAGAGTCATACCAGCATCAGCAACGATGGATCTACCTGGTTCCATGTGGATTTCTGGCATTTCCAGACCTAACTTAGCGCAAGTTTCCTTAACAACCTTAGCAACTTCGCCAACCTTAGTTTCGATGTCCAGGTATGGATCGGATTCTACATAACGAACGCCGTAACCGCCGCCCAGGTCTAAGATAGGAGCAGCGAAACCGTGCTTTTCCTTCATTTCAGCCAGGAATTCTAACATTACAACTGCAGCTCTTTCGAAGATGTCTTCTGCGAATACCTGAGAACCAACGTGGCAGTGGTAACCCATCAGTTCTACGTGAGGCTGAGCCAGAGCGTGGCAAACGATTTCTTCTGCCTGACCAGTTTCGATTGCGGAACCGAACTTGGAGTCAACCTTACCAGTTGCGATAGCTTCGTAAGTATGTGGGTCGATACCTGGAGTGATTCTCAGCAGTAACTTCTGCTTCATACCTCTCTTAGCAGCTTCCTTTTCTACAGCATCTACTTCTTCGATGTTGTCTGCTACGAAGTAACCGATACCATTTTCGATTGCATAAGCGATGTCTTCGTCAGTCTTATTGTTGGAATGGAAGTAAGCGTGGGACAGGTCGAAACCAGCCTGCTTAGCCATGTAAATTTCACCGGAGGATACTACGTCGATACCCATGCCTTCTTCAGTCATGATTTCGTACAGTCTCTTAAAGCAGTTAGCCTTGGAAGCGAACAGAGGCTGTGCTTCAGGTCCGAAGTGCTTTTCGAATGCGTGCTTGTAAGCTCTGCACTTTTCACGAACCTTATCCTCGTCCATCAGGTACAGAGGAGTACCATACTTCTTAGCTAATTCTACAGTATTCTGTCCAGCGAAGTACAGAATTCCGTCTTTTGCAGTAATGTTGTCACATACAAATTCTCTCATTTTTTCTTTCCTTTCTTAAATTACCCTTTATTATTACAGATTAAAATTCTAGTTAATCGTTTTGCTTCTGTTGCCATATATAAAAGCAAAAAATATGCCAACTAAATTTACTCCCACATAAATTAATTTCTTTCTAAAAATTTGTTCCCATCACACAACTTTTCGATGCTTTTTTGTGTACTAAATATTATACATTCATCTCAAAAATAAAAAATGCGAAATCCATTGAGAATCTCGCATTTTCATCTTCAAATTTCTTTCCGTTTTTCGGGAAACCCTGTACTGCCAGTCCCGAATTTAGAAACGAATATTATATTTCTTTAACTT
Source organism: uncultured Oscillospiraceae bacterium (assembly GCA_964559965.1). Lineage (GTDB taxonomy): Bacteria > Bacillota > Clostridia > Peptostreptococcales > Anaerovoracaceae > RGIG7179. The sequence continues at coordinate 2,669 of CAZLJV010000095.1, forward strand.
TTCATAGAAAACAGTCTTAGACATGTCCAGTTCAACCATAGCCTTATTCTTGTCACCATTGTATTTCAGCAGGGTCATCTCTAAGATGCGTTCCTCTTCCTTAGCAAGCATCTCCTTCATGGTAGTCGGAATATCACCCTTACCAATTCTCAAATGCTCAGAATAAATTATGTTTGTATCGCAAAGTGTAATCGCACGCTCGATGGCATTTTCCAATTCACGGACATTACCTGGCCAGTTGTAGGAAATCATCTTCTGAAGAGCTTCCCCGGAGAACTGCTTATGCTCCAACCCATAGTTATCACACAGCCCCTGCAAAATATGATTGATCATAAGATACAGGTCTCCCTTTCTCTCTCTCAGCGGCGGAATTTCAATCGGGAATACATTAATTCTGTAGAATAAGTCCTGACGGAATCTTCCCTGCAAAACTTCCTCTTCCAGATTTTTATTTGTAGCAGCGATTACTCTCACGTCTACCTTTATCGGCTTAGATGATCCTACCCTGTATATCATCTTGTTCTGAAGCACATGGAGCAGTTTAACCTGAATGTCCATAGGGATTTCACCTATTTCGTCCAGGAAGATCGTACCCTTGTTGGCAGCCTCAAAAAAGCCCACCTTACCCTCAGATTTTGCGCCGGTGAAGGCACCGCCCACATAACCGAAAAGTTCACTTTCGAACAGTGATGGAGCGATTGCATTACAGTTCACTTCTACGAACGGTGCGTCCGGATTTCCGAGGCGATGTATTTCCCTTGCCAGCTTAGATTTACCGGTTCCACTCTCTCCTGTAATGATTACATTAAACTTACTCTGAGATGCTTTCCAGCCCAGATACTTGATTTCGCGAGTTTTTCCACTTTTGCCTACATAACCTTGGAATGCCTCTTCAGGATAATCTCTATCCATCTGAAGCTCCTCTTCCTCCTGAATTTCCATCTGACGGATAATTTCATTACGCTCGTTCAGCATGTTTTCCAGATTCTGAGTGTCTCGGATTATGAGAAATACACCTGTTGGCAGACCCTTCTTTTCCAAGCTGTCGAAGAACTCGTCAGCACCTAAATAGTGATCCGGGTCATCTTGACCGTTCCAAGGCACTGCGCTGCATATGAGAGGCCTCTTGTTCATCTCATATAACTGGTTTGCAATCTGCTTTTTAGAGCCTGAAAGGATTGCGCGAATACATTCTGAAAGTGCCGATTCGTCGAAAAGCTCTAAGAAAGGCTTGCCGGTAATATCGATATCGATTTCTTCTGAAGTTTTAGATTCCCACATACCGCCTCTCAGGATTTCGCCTAAGTCTTCATTTCTGACGCTGTAGCCTCGCTCCTGAAAGAACTTAATATCACCGCTCATTCTGTCGATTACTACCATATTGCCGATAGAGTGGAAATACTCCATCTCGTAGACTGAATCGTTGACCCTTATGGTGTTCAGATTTTGCTCAGTGTCGATTTCGGCAACGATGTGGAAGCCGAAGTAGTTCTCGTCCAGCTTCAGTGGAGTGTTCATGTGATGGCCATGGAGATACTTATATGCAGGCTCGATTTTCTTGTTTTTGTAAACGCCCACGGCTACAAGCATGTCGCCTTCTCTGATGTCTTTATCATCGATATTTATCAGCTCCAGATCCTTGCGTGTCATATTCCCGTCGTCGTCGCCCAGCTTATTATCTGCTATTACGACGATGTCGCCTTCTTTGATGCAGCCTGCTTCGTGGCTTTCCTGAGTATCGAATACGATACCAGTGATTTCCTTCGCTCTGCGGTTACAGTGTTGAATCGTCATGTTGGAATCCAAGAAAATCATTCCCTGATTCATGCTGTCCATAAGTAGTTCAATTACACGATAGCCATTATTCATTGTCCAGCCTAACTCCTTTCTCGCCTAGCAAAATCTTAAAGACCGTGGTATGCCTTAGCCTGTTCACAATCTTTTACAATCTGTGCGGACAGTTCTTCCACGCTGTGGAATTTAACTTCGTCCCTGGTCATCTTCAGAAACACTACTTGAATGTGCTTGCCGTAGAGTTCCTTGTTGAAATCGAATATGTGTGTCTCCATATTCTTCTTAAATACGCCTATAGTCGGTTTTACGCCCACATTTGTAACGCTGTCGTATACCTGACCGTTGTAGATACATTTAGTGATATATACGCCGTTTGGAGGTGTGACCATATTTTCATCGATCATGATGTTAGATGTAGGGAAACCTATTGTTCTTCCAAGTCGATTTCCTACTACCACCTCACCACCGACGCTGTACTTTCTGCCTAAGAATTTTTCACATTCTTCCACATCTCCTGCACGGATAAGTCCTCTTATAAGGGTGGAGCTTACTACGTCTCCGTCTATGGTAACCGGGCCTATCTCATTTACATTAAAGCCCTTTACCAGCCCCCTCTTTCGCAAAATATCCGGATTGCCGGCTGCCTGATAGCCGAAGCGATAGTTGAATCCGCAGAACGCCTCTCTTATATTCATCTTATCTACTAACAGATCGTCGATGAATTTCATAGGATTCATTTTAGCGATGTCCTGTGTGAATTCTATGTTAAACAGATAATCTACGCCTAATTTTTCTATCAAAGCTGCCTTTTCTTCCTGATAGATGATATTCTTAACCACCGTCTTGCCTGCAAAAAGATTCTTAGGATGATTGGAGAATGTGAATACTGCGCTTTTAATTCCCAGCTCCTTAGCTTTAGCTACGGCCTGAGATATTAAAGCACGGTGTCCCATGTGTACTCCATCGAAATTTCCCAGTGCAATGCTGCATGGCGGTATGTTATTTATTTCTTCTAAACTATTTATCACTATCATAGCCCGGCCCCCTGAAAAATACTTTATCTGCTACCAGCTTCTTGTACTTGAAGTTATAGAATGCCACGCCCAGATACTGACGGTTGCTTCCGTCCTCTTCTTCCATAAAGAGATTCCATGCTCTGCGATATTCATCGCGAATAGGCATTTCCGGTTCCTTCTTTTCATATTCAGGGCGAGCTTCGATGCGGCAGTCTTTAAGTGCTATGTGCCAGCCGTCCACGAATTTTTTTCCCAGCTGCGGATTAAGCACTGCACAGCCGAAGTGGTTCAGTGGATATTCCTGAGGAAGCAGAACTTCATCAATCCAGCTGTCGCCCATCTCTTCTGTTGCCTTATCTTTCATTTCCTGCAGCTGCTCAAGTGTCACAGTATCTTCTATCTTGAAGCATCCGCTTGCAACTCTCTCAAGCGCAGTCATAACTGCACCTGTTCCAAGTGCAATACCCACATCTTGGCATATGGTTCTGATGTATGTGCCCTTAGAACATTCTACTGTATATACGATTTCCATTTTCTCCATATCGATGCTTTCGATATGGAGGTCACGGATAAATATTTTTCGGCTCTTTACTTCTACTTCCTGTCCTGCTCTCGCATATTCGTACAGCCTTCTGCCGTCTACACGAACAGCGCTGTACATAGGCGGTTTCTGGTCGATTTCGCCCTTAAATGGCTGAAATGCCATGCGAATATCTTCTTCAGTTACCCCGCTTGTGTCTAATTCCTCTATAACCTCTCCCCAGATATCCTGTGTATCGGTATTTTTTCCAAGGATCATAGTACAGCGGTATTTCTTAAAATCTAAATCCAGATATTCTGTAATACGAGTAGCGCTCCCTAAACAAACAGGAAGCACCCCGGTCGCCATTGGGTCCAGGGTGCCTGTATGTCCGATTTTTTTCATGCCAAGAATACGACGCAGTTTACCAACCACGTCATGGGATGTCATTTTCTGTGGTTTGTTTATGTTAATGATTCCGTCTCTTACC
>CAZLJV010000096.1:0-6469 GCA_964559965.1 uncultured Oscillospiraceae bacterium
ATATTATATTTAATTATACTTAATTAAGTACCCATTACATATCCTAAATACGAAAACCATCATAAAAATCCGAGGCTCTATTTTCCGTTTTAAGCGATTTTAATGGTACGTTTCGAGGAATTATACCTGTAGTTTCCTGAGTTATAGTGCCTGCTTGCAGTGCTACTTACATATTTGCAGCATCTATAGCTTATTATAACTTATTTGTAGCCTTACAGAACCTAAGCTGCCATCGGAATCTGTATAGTCATACCTGCGTACAACTGATCAGCCTGTATATCATTAATCTGACATAAGGTATGGACAGCCATGCGAACATCATCATAATCCGGCATGTAGGTTTCTGCAATAGACCACAATGTATCGCCAGATGTAACCTTGAAGTCCATATATTCCACATATGTTAAACTGTCTGCTGTATTGAAACCAAAAGCAAAGTTAAATGCTGTACATATAAGAATTATCATAATAGTTACGAATACTGTGAATCTAAAACGGTTAACTACTCTATACTTTCTGGTCATATTGTTCACGCCCCTTCTCAACTCTTCAAACATTTGTTCTTTTCTATAATATAACAGAATGAATGTTCGTTGTCAATAGGCAAGATGAACATTTGTTCGCAAAGGGCTATTTTTTTCGTGATTTTCCTTTTCTACTGTGATACCGTATAAAGTGAATAGAAATATTCTTTCTTTTCCATTAGCTCATCAAAGGAACCTTGCTCAGCTACACTTCCATTCTTCAATGTATAGATACAGTCATATCGTTTCAGCAAGGCTGCATCTAAGTTATGCGTTACTACAATTCGTGTCGCGCTATTTAAGTCTAATATAGAATTTGCAACCTGGGAAGCTGTAGCAGCATCAAGCGCAGCTGTGGCTTCATCGACAAGCAGTACCTGAGAATTACGCAGAAGACTTCTTGCAATGGAAATACGCTGTTTTTCACCACCAGAGAGACCGCTTCCATTTTCGCCGCAGAGGTATCCCTCCCCTTTCCTTTCAATTATATCTCTAAGACCAGCCTTATCAATAACACGCTCCACATCTTCCTCAGGAAAATCTGAGAACATAGTAATATTTTCACGAATAGACGCATTAAAGACGAACACGTTTTGCTGAATTAGAGAGACGATGTCATAAAGGTCATCAGCGTGAAGCTCTTTGAGTTCAGTGCTGTCGAAGCAGATTTTGCCATAGTAATCAGAATAAGCGCCTAATAAAAGGTTGAGTATTGTACTTTTGCCGCAGCCCGATGCGCCGACTAAAGCATAGCTTTTCCCAGCTTCGAATTTAAGATTTATGTGCTGCAACACAGGTTTACCTTCCTCATAAGAAAAACTAACATCAGTCATGGAAATATCGCTGTCCAACTTCAGCTTTCTGACGCAGCCATCATCTCTCACATTTTCATTAAGAGAAGACGCGAGTTTTCGAATCAGTTCTTTGGCTGCTTTTTGCTGAACTAAGGCCGCTGGAACTGTACTGATTGGCTGCAAAATATAATTCAAAAGCTGCACGAAAACAAGCACTGTACCGGCTGTCACGCCTTTTCCGCTTAGTGCGAGATAAGTTCCGACAATAAATACGCCCATCTGTACGAGAACATTACCTATTGTAGCTATCATGGAAATAAGAATTCTTATTTTTTGGCTGCGCTCTTTAGCTGTTGATAACGATTTTACCTGTTTATAAAACTGAGCGCACATTTGTGACTCTGCTCGAAACGACTTAATGACAGAAAAACCACTCAAAGAGTCCTTTAATGATGCCAAGTAGCTTTCGTTTTGATCAGAAACTGCTCGCTCAGCTGCACCCAGACGATTGCCTGCCAGCATAGACGATATTAATGGAATCAGAGAAAATCCGATGGATACAATGGTCAAAGGCAGGCTGTACCAAAACATCATTGCCAGAGTTGCTACGAAAAGAAACATTTGTTCGGAAACTAGAAACAAGTTGCTCAAGTAGTCTGTTTCTATTATATTCATATCATTGTTAAGTGCGGAAAGATATTTAGACGAGTTTTCTCCATAAAATGCGGAGATGTTTTTTCGTGAGATCGCTTCGAAGGCATGCTGGCGATACTGAGCCGATGCTTTAGCTATGAAGCGAGGTTTAGAACAGTATTCAAGCAGGAATGAGAACATAAAAACAAGCAGACATATTCCAGTTAAAAAAGTCAGCTGCGCAAGGTTTTTTCCTGTATCAATTCCGCTGGCTAAATCTAAAGTCTGCTGCAAAATCCAGGCGAGCATCAAGTTTCCCGCTGTAAATACTACAATTCGAAGCATTGCGAGAATAAAATAACCCCAATTTCCTTTGTAAAACAAGTGCAAATACGGACGAATATCTATATTATTCATATTATGCCCTCCCGGAATCACATATTTATTTCTGATTTATTTCTGAAGTTTTTCGTATATCTTATCTAACCATTGATTTATCTTATGTCTAAATATTACACATAAGATAAAAGCAATTGCTGCGAGAAAAAGAACAGTGAAGAAACCTACATAATGCTCCCCTTCCAGCAGATTTCCCACAAGCAGACTTCCTGCCATACCTGGAAGTCTGCCTATAGATGAAAGGATAATAAATGGCTTAAAACGCATTTCCGATGCACCTGATGCATAACTGACTACATCTTTCGGAATGCCTGGAATTAAGTAAAGAAAGAATACCAATGTATAGGCCTTTTTTGAATTTAGCCTTGCGATATAATATGACATCTTTTCTTCACCGAAAAATAGATGGAGAAAATCACGCCCCAAGAGCTTTGCAAGAAAAAATGTTATAGCACTCCCAATTACGGCACCTGACATAGCTAAAAGCAAAGCCAAAAAGAACGGATACATGTATCCAGCTGCAATCTGAAAAGCCTGACCTGGAATCACACAGATGACTATCTGCAGCACCTGCAGACTAAGATAGATAGGAATGGATTCCCTTTCGTGCTGCTGCAGGAATAATACAACATCTTCCACACTCTTAAAATGAGTAAAAATGTCGTGATTGCCGAAGCACAGATATAGCGGAACACCCGCAGCTATTGCAATAAGAAGAAGCAGCTTAGCTATTGTAATAAGTTTTTTTATGGTCTCCATTCCTGTCCCCATTTTAAGCCCCTATTTTACAACAATTAACTATTCGATTGTGATAAGCCCCTTTTTCAGCAGAGTGTCGATTGCCTTAATAACACCGAACTTGGAGTGCTCATAAGTCAAACCACCCTGGAAATATGCAATATATGGTTCACGCATAGGTGCGTCAGCAGACAGCTCAATAGTAGAACCTTGAACGAAAGCACCTGCGGCCATAATAACCTTGTCTTCATAACCTGGCATATCACCTGGAACTGGAGATACGAAGCTGTCGATAGGTGCAGCAGCCTGAATACCTTCACAGAATGCAATCAGCTTAGCAGGATCTTCGAACTTAATAGACTGCACGATATCCGAGCGCACATCGCCAGCCTTAGGGGATACTTCGAAACCCAGCTTCTCGAATGCTTTGCCGCAAAGAACAGCACCCTTCAGAGCCCCATTAGCAGCTCTTGGTCCTAAGAAAAATCCCTGGAACATTGTTCTTGTCTGTCCGTATGTAAGTCCGCATTCTCCGCCGATTCCCGGACAAGTCATGCGATACTGAATCTGATCGATAAGTTCCTGCTTACCGGCAATATATGCACCGCTGAGAACTAAGCCGCCGCCTGGGTTTTTGATAAGTGAAGAAGCGATAACATCTGCACCTACATCTGTTGGTTCCATGGTATCTAAGAACTCACCATAGGAGTTATCTACCATCTTTACGATTGAAGGATTAACTTCTTCGATAGCGTCCATGAGCTTTTTCAGTTCATCGATGGAAATAGCCTTTCTCCATGAGTAACCGGTAGCACGCTGAGCAGTGATCATTCGAGTTTTGTCTGTGATCGCAGCTTTTACGCCTTCGATATCGATAGAGCCGTCTGGAAGCAGATCTACCTGCTTGAAGGTTACGCCATAATCACGCAGAGAGCCGTTGCCCTTTTCGTAGTTTGTTATGCCGATAACAGTCTGCAGTGTATCATATGGCTCACCTGTTGCGTAAATCAGCTCATCACCAGGGCGGAGAACACCTAAAAGTGTAGTTGCAAGAGCATGCGTACCATTTACAAAAGTAGTTCTTACCAGTGCCGCTTCTGTATGAAAAACATCTGCGAATGTCTGTTCGATGGCATCTCTGCCGGCATCATCATAGCCATAACCAGTTTTCCAGCCAAAGTGCATGTCACGGATGCGATTCTTCTGAAAAGCAGATAAAACCTTGTACTGGTTGTATGCCATTATATCATCTAAATGTTCGAACTCGTCGCTGATTTCTGCTTCTGCTTCCTGTACTAATTCTAAAACCTTAGGATCAATCTGAAATTCATCCTGAAGAAATTTCTGTGTGTTTGTTAAATTCATTGTTTATTTTTCCTTTCGTTCAACTTCCCATTCCATACCTTTAACAAGGTCTCGTTTTACATTCATCTTATGTTGTGCATAGAGCTGCGTCGTCGTAACCTGCTCGTGATCTAAGAGCGCTTGCACATCGAAAATTGAATTTCCGCGCCCGATTAAACTTGTGGCAGCTGTTGCACGCAGCTTGTGAGGGCTGTAGCCCCCTTTTCTTGTGGTTTCCATCGCTATTGCTGTGTATTTTTTTACAAGCTCGCGAATCTGCCTTTCAGTCATCCGTCTTCCCTGTATGGAAAGAAAGAGAGCGTCTTCATGCCCTTCTTGAATTTTATCTTCCGGAGGTCTCTCAAGTTCTATGTAATCATTCACAACCATGGAAACCGACTGGTTCAAAGGCATTAATGACTCTTTGCCACGCTTTCTGTATATTTTGAATTCGCCGCGATTCCAATTAAAACTGGAAACATTCAGCTGCTGCAGTTCGCTTAAACGCAGTCCATAAGTGAGAAAAATCACTAAAATCGCCTTATCCCGCAATTTTGTCTTTTCCCAGTAATGATGCTCGTGTGTAGTCAGGCCGTTTCCTGTAGTCACCGCATCGAGCATGACCATAACTTCGTCATCCTGCAAAGCCTTTATTTCCCGCTCTCCTGGCTTCGGCACGCGTATCGGGTCGAAACCGTCAGTTATGTTCTTCTCCAACAAGCCATCACGGTATAGCTGTTTGAACATTACTGAAACAGATGATTTTTTTCTTGCAAGTGTTTTATTCGTATTTTCGTAGACATAGACGTTGCGATCTGTTTCAACTTTATACTTTCGGCAGTAGTCCAAGTACATATTAACATCTACTGCCTTTATGTTTTGCATTTCCTGAAGCGTAATCTTATCAGTTGTTTCAGCCTTAGTCAAGTCAGTTTCTCTAATGAGATACTGGAAGAAAAAACGAACATCATGGAGATACGCATACCTTGTCATAGGCAAAACATTACCCTTTAGATATGAAAAATATCCACGAAGCCATTTCGGCAGCTGCCCTTCTATTTCTTCACACTCAAAAAATATCTGATTTTCTTTTTCTATTATATTGTCTGGTTTATCACTTTTATTGTGAATTTTTACTTGTTTTTCAACCATGTGATCATTTCCCTAACAGCATCTTCGTCAGATGGGAAATCGCTTATATTTAACCAGCGCATTTCTTCGTACCGACGAAACCAAGTGAGCTGACGCTTAGCCAGATGCCTTGTATTCTTCTTTATAAGGTCTATCGCTTCTTCTTTTGTATATTTACCATCGAAATATCCGATGATTTCCTTATAACCGATTCCCTTCATGGAAATATCATCTTCGGTAAGCCCTCGTTCCAGAAGATTTTCCACTTCATTAAACAGTCCATCGGATACGAGTATATCAACCCTCTGATTTATTCTATCATAAAGTTCAGGTCGATTTCTTGTCAAACCTATTAAAATCGGCATATAGTCCTTACATTTTTCTTTCACATTCTGGAAATCGTTAATCGGATTTCCATTCATAGCACCTTCCAGAGCGCGAACAACCTTTTTTATATTATTGGGATGTATCCTCTGTGCAGCGACAGGATCCACATCAGCCAATTTTTTATGAAGATATTCGGCACCGAACAGATCAGCTTCCTTTTCTAAAGTCTGGCGAAGCTCTAAATCCTGAGGTGCATTGCCAAAATCCATATCATATAGCAAAGAATTCAGGTAAAGACCTGTTCCCCCTGCGATAACTGGAGTCTTGCCGCGAGAGAAGATGTCCTCGATAGCGGATTTTGCTAAGCGCTGATACTCTGCAACGCTGAAAGGCTGTGCTGGATCGATTTGATCCACAAGCCAGTGTTTGACCTTAGCCTGTTCTTCGACCGTTGGTTTAGCGCTGCCAATATCCATATATTGATACAGCTGCATGGAATCGCAGGAAACGACTTCGCCGCCTACGGCCAGCGCAGCTTCGATTGCAAATTTAGTTTTTCCAACTGCTGTAGGACCTGCG
>CAZLJV010000097.1:0-6404 GCA_964559965.1 uncultured Oscillospiraceae bacterium
CTCCTGGTGGTGGTGGTAAGACTCCAGTAATGCCTCAGTACATCGTTTCCCAGACTCCTCACAAGGTAATCCTGAGAAACTACGAAGGCGTTATCACTACTTATACTGAACCTCAGTTACCAGACGTACCTTGCAACTGCGACTACTGCACTGGTAAGAAGACTTACAAGTATCAGGGTGTTTCCGCTCTGGGTGAAGGTCCAGAAATCAGATCCATGGAACCTGCTAACCTGGCTAGACACGAAAGAAACGCTCACTAATTTCTATCGAACATATTCCAGTTTTCTGGAAAAAATAAGTATCTGTGCGGGGAGACCTATGGTCTCCCCACAGGTATGAAAAGGAACAAAGCGAAATGGGTTTATTATACGATTTATCACAAAAATATAAGACGCTGTCCATCGTCGGGATGGCGAAGAATGCTGGTAAGACTACAGCTATGAACTTTCTTATCGAAGAAGCTATGGATGAAGGAATTGCACTTGGAATTACTTCAATCGGTCGAGATGGAGAAAGCCAGGACTTAGTTACCGGTACAGAAAAACCCAAGATATACTTAGATCAGGATACCATTGTTACAGTTCCAACTCAGCTTTACGATTTAGCTGATGCAGGACTGGAAATCTTAAAGAAAACAAAGTACTCCACGCCAATGGGGGATTTGCTGATTTGCCGTGTGGCAGACAGCGGTTATGTTCAGATTGCAGGACCTCCTGCAGCGATGGACACGAAGAGAGTCTGCGAAGAAATGATGCAGTATGGATGTGAACTGATTTTAATCGACGGTGCGATTGACAGAAAGTCTATCGCTTCTCCGGAAACATCTGATGCAATCATCTTATCCACAGGAGCAGTGCTTTCACGCAGCATGCGTAAGGTTGTGGATGAGACTGCTCATATTGTGAATCTTTACTCCATCCCAGAACTTGAAGACGGGGATGTGAGAAATCTTATAGAAGAAAATAACTTTGATGACAAGATTATGCTTATCAGCAAGGATGGAGAAATCACCAAGCTAGATTTAGCAACAGGTCTGGGTGCATCAAGATTCATAGATAATGAGATTGACGAAAATACGGAATATATCTATATCCCAGGTGCATTTACAAACAGTGTAATTGCAGATATCAATCTTAAGAAGTTGAAACGTGTAAAGTTTGTTCTGAAGAATCCTACGAAAATCTTCCTCAGCGCTATGGATTGGGGCTTATGGAGAAAGAAAGGTTTCCGTGTAAACGTTCTGCAGAACATTGAAATCGCTGCGATTACTGTAAATCCGTGGGCACCAAGCGGTTACACTTTTGATAGTGAAGCCTTGGTGGCAGCCATGAAGGAGGCACTTCCCGAGCTGCCGATTATCGACGTAAGAGTGTAGTTTGGAGGAACCTGATTTATGAGAATGGGATTAAATCGCAGACTGGCTAACGTCAAGACAAGACGTGAAACCGGTTTGGACTATATTATGCAGAGCATTGATCTGAATACGCCTTTCGGCAAGCGAATTCTCAAGGAAACGAAGCCTTTCTTTCCAGGGGAAGAGGACGAGCTGAGAGCAGAACTCGATAAAATCGAGGCGATGACATGCTTTGTAAATGAAAATAAGAAACTTGTAGACCAGATTCAGCAGACTTTTATGGAAATTAAGGACGTGTCCTATTCCATAAACAGAGCATCTGGACAGGTTTTGACTGTTGTAGAAATTTATGAAATTAAGAGTTTGCTTCTTTCCATGCGTAAGCTGATGCAGATTAGCTACAAAGATGGTCAGCTGCTGATTCCGGAAGAATATGTTCTGGATGATACTACAGAGCTGCTGAATATTCTTGATCCACGCCAGGATAGAATCAATACTTTCTATATTTATGATGAATTCTCTGAAAAGCTGCGTGAACTTCGAGGTAAGAAAAGAGAGTTCGAGGTTGCAATCCGTAAGGAACAGAAGGCTAAGCGTGATGAAATCAAGAAGGAACACGGCATTATGCTGACTCCTAAGTTTGATATCGTCGTTACTAAGAGCAAGCCTGAATTCGAAAAGGTTAAAGCAATTGAAGATCTGGAATTAGTGGATCAGGATTACATGACTGCTACATTCCAGCTTAAAGCTAATGAAGCTGTGTTTGCGCTGATGCGTCAGATGGACGATCTGCATACTGCTCTGGAGGAAGAAGAAGAGAGCATCAGAAAAGTGCTTTCGGAAGATATCGCTCGCTATGCAGAGATTTTGCTGGATAACTGCGAACGCATGGGTGAGCTTGATGTCGCATTAGGTAAGGCGATGTATGCTGTGGCTCATGACTGCACTAAGCCGGAAATTGCTGATGTTCATGTGCTGGAAATCGAAGACGGCAGAAATCTTCAGGTTGAGGATATCTTAAAGTCTAAAGGCAAAACATATTGTCCTGTTTCCATCTCACTGGCGGACGGTGTTACGTGCATCACTGGTGCAAACATGGGCGGTAAGACTATTTCCCTGAAACTGGCAGGTCAGGTTGCGATTTTGACTCAGTATGGGTTCTTCGTACCAGCTAGAAAAGCGAGGGTTGGTCTGTCCAACTACATGCAGATACTGATTGGTGACAGTCAGTCTGTAGAAAGAGGTTTGTCCAGTTTCGGCAGCGAAATGGAAGAACTGAAAGAAATTTTAGATCACAGCATGGATAAGACTTTGCTGCTGATTGACGAGATAGCTTCCGGTACTAATCCGGTGGAAGGCTTGGCGCTGACTAAGTCTTTAGTAGATTATCTCATTGAAAAACCGTATATTACCCTCATTACTACGCATTTTGAGACTGTTACAGAAAAGGAAGGCGTTATCAACATGCAGGTTCGTGGCCTGGCTAATGTGGACTTCACCTTGCTTAACAGAGAAATTCAGTATGCTAAGAGAAGTGAGAGGATAAATATAATATCGAAATATATGGATTATCGTCTGTATAGAGTAGAAAAACAGGGTGAAGTACCTAAAGATGCTCTTAATATTGCGAAGATGCTGGGTATCAGCTCTGAAATAATTGAAAGAGCCAAAAAATATATTAAATAAGGAGAAAAAGGATGAAAAGCAAATTAAATCTTGACGCAAAGGTTGTTGACAGCGCTCGCCAGCATGCAGCAAATATTGCTCACGACATGCAGGGCTTTATTGACCAGCACACAACTGTATCTACCGAAAGAACTATTTTAAGACTGCTGGGCATTGACGGTGTTGACGAAGTTGACAACCCACTGCCAAACGTAGTTGTTGACCACATCAAGGAAGCTGGTGCTCTGCCTACAGGCGTTGCATACCTGATTGGTAACGCTATCGTTCAGACAGGAAAGACTCCACAGGAAATCGCTGAAGAAATCGCAGCTGGCAAGCTGGATGTTACTAAGCTGCCTACTTGCTCCCAGGAAGAAGCTGCAGAAGCATTAAAGCCTGCTATCAAGAAGACCTTCGAAAGAATCGACATGCAGAAGGCTAAGAGACAGGAATACCTGGATACAATCGGCGAAGGTAAGGAACCTTACATCTACGTAATCGTAGCTACTGGTAACATCTATGAAGACGTTATCCAGGCTCAGGCTGCTGCTAGACAGGGTGCAGACATCATCGCTGTAATCAGAACTACTGCACAGTCCCTGCTGGACTACGTACCTTACGGTGCAACTACTGAAGGTTTCGGTGGTACATATGCTACTCAGGAAAACTTCAGAATCATGAGAAAGGCACTGGACGAAGTTGGTGAAGAAGTTGGCAGATACATCAGACTGTGTAACTACTCCTCCGGTATGTGTATGCCTGAAATCGCTGCTATGGGTGCTCTGGAAAGACTGGACGTTATGCTGAATGACGCTATCTACGGTATCCTGTTCAGAGACATCAACATGCAGAGAACTCTGGTTGACCAGTTCATGTCCAGAGTAATCATCGGTTACTGCGGTATCATCTTCAACTCCGGTGAAGATAACTACCTGACTACTGACGATGCTATCGAAGCTGCTCACACTGTAACTGCTTCTCAGTTCATCAACGAACAGTTCGCAGTTCTGGCTAACATTCCAGAAGAACAGATGGGTCTGGGTCATGCATTCGAAATGGATCCAAATACTGAAGACGGCTTCCTGTTAGAACTGGCACAGGCTCAGATGGCTAGAGAAATCTTCCCTAAGGCTAGACTGAAGTACATGCCACCTACAAAGTTCATGACTGGTAACATCTTCAAGGGTCACCTGCAGGATGCTCTGTTCAACCTGGTAACTGTATGGACTAACCAGTCCCTGCTGCTGACAGGTATGCTGACAGAAGCTATCCACACTCCACTGATGCAGGATAGATACCTGGCTATCGAAAATGCACAGTACATCTTCAACAACTGCAGACACATCGGTGATGAAATCGAATTCAAGAAAGACGGTATCATCCAGAAGAGAGCTCAGGAAGTTCTGGGTAAGGCAGATGCTCTGCTGGCAGAAGTTGAAAAGGAAGGCCTGTTCACTACAATCGAAAAAGGTATCTTCGGCGGCGTTAAGCGTCCGTTCGATGGCGGTCACGGTCTGGAAGGCGTTTGCACTAAGGGTGAAAACTACTTCAATCCGTTCATCGAATTATTTATGGATCACGAATAATTAAGGAGGAGTAAATACAATGACAACATGTGCAACTACTCAGGTAGATTTAACAAAAGTTAAGCCATATGGCGATGCTTTAAATGACGGTAAGGTTCAGCTGGCATTCACTCTTCCAGTTCCTTACGGCGAAGAAGCAGAAGAATGTGCTAAGCAGTATGCTAAGAAGCTGGGTCTGGAAGAACCAAACGTTGCTTACTACTGCGAGCTGACAACTGGTTATACATTCTTTAACGTATACGGTAGCGCTACACCTACTATCGACTACACTCAGATCGTAGTTCCTAAGGTAGAAGGTGAAGTATATGACAGAGTACAGTGCGGCGAATGGATCGGCGAAAACATCGGTAGAGATATCGTAGTTGTTGGTGCATCCATCGAATCCGACGCTCACACTGTAGGTATCGACGCTATCATCCAGATGAAGGGCTTCCATGGTCACTTCGGTCTGGAAAGATATAAGAACGTTGTTGCTTACAACATGGGTTCCCAGGTTCCTTGCGAAGCTCTGATCGCAAAGGCTAAGGAAGTAAATGCAGATGCTATTCTGGTATCCCAGACTGTAACTCAGAAGGATATTCACATCATGAACCTGACTAAGATGGCAGAACTGATGGAAGCTGAAGGTCTGAGAGACAAGATGATCCTGACTTGTGGTGGTCCTAGAATCTCCCACGAACTGGCTCAGGAACTGGGTTACGATGCAGGTTTCGGCCCTGGCAAGTATGCTGACCACGTTATGTCCTTCATCATGCAGGAAGTTCAGAAGCGCGGCTGGGAAAAGAAGGCAAACATCGCTGACAGATAATTAAATTGAAATTCACGATATAAACAGCCTTTACAATGGCGCAAAGTTGTGATATGATTTTAACGAATGGTGGGGTATATTGTGCCCCACCAATTCGGCATTGTGTAGGCTGATGTATAAGTAATTTCTAAAGAAAGGTGATACAGAAATGATTAACAAAATTATGACTGCAGACGAAGCAGTTGCAGGCGTACAGGACGGTATGACAATCATGGTCGGTGGCTTCCTGGGAACTGGTTCCCCAGAAGTACTGATGGACGCACTGGTAAGAAAGGGTGTTAAGCACCTGACAGTAATCGGTAATGACGGTGGTCTGGCTCCAGGACAGCCTGCAGGCGAATTTGGCGCTAAGACAGCAAGAGGTATCGGTAAGTTACTGGAAAACCACATGGTTGACCACCTGATCGCATCCCACATCGGTGTTAACCCAATGATCAACGAACAGGTTGCAGAAGGTACTCTGAAGTACACTCTGGTTCCACAGGGTACTCTGGCTGAAAAGATCAGAGCAGCAGCTTATGGTCTGGGTGGTGTTCTGACTCCAACTGGCGTAGCTACTCCAATGGAAACAGAACTGGACGAACTGGGCAGAGAAAAGAAGGTTATGGAAATCGAAGGTAAGAAGTACCTGTTCGAAATGCCTCTGTATGCTGATTACTCCTTCATTAGAGCATCCGTTGCGGACAAGTTCGGTAACTACTACTGCTCTAAGACTACTAAGAACTTTAACTATGTAATGGCAGGTGCTGCTAAGCACACTATCATTGCTCCAGAAAAGATCGTAGAAATTAACGAAATCGACCCTGACCTGTTTGCAGTTGCAGGTGTTCTGGTAGATGCTATTGCGGAAGGAGAAGAAAAATGGCAGATTTAAAAGTAAGAATTGCGAAGAGATGCGCAAAAGAATTCAGAGACGGTGATTTCATTAACCTGGGTATCGGCTTACCTACAATGGTAGCAGATTACATCCCAGAAGATATCATGGTTACTT
>CAZLJV010000098.1:0-6370 GCA_964559965.1 uncultured Oscillospiraceae bacterium
CCTAAAGATTTTATCAATAGTTTTGTTATCTCAATCATTATAATACAAATTAGCTAAAAGTAAAAGCAATATTTTAATTATTCCTCGAAATAAATGATAAATTTCTTTATTTTTCGAGATTTTTTTACTTAAATTTACATTCTCATGTCTATTCAGACAAACCTTCACCTAATTTTTCCAAAAGCCACATGACGATACGCGCCGTAAGCCCCCATATTATATATCTCTCTTCACCATTTTCATAGTGAAATATAGGTGCTGAATTTCTTCCCCTGCGCCACTTGTAATCCTTCCTTATGCCCGCCTTTTCATAAGGAAAATCTTCCACCTTCTGAACCACATCATATTCGTAAATAATCGGCTCAGTTTCTGCGAAAAAACTGCAAGGCACAGTGAATACCTTGTCAACCTCCGCAGGATTAAGTTTTAAGCTGTCTAAATCCCTTTCGGATATAACACCTATAACAGTATTCATAGTAAGATTTGAAACCTCATATATAGTATCAAACTGCCCTATGACCCTGATTTTCTCAAACGGAATCCCGATTTCTTCTTCAGTTTCCCTCAAAGCACATGCCACCGGTGTTTCTCCCTTTTCCATACGCCCTCCCGGGAAGCATACATCGCCAGGCTGGGTTTTCATCTGTGCAGAACGCTGTTCAAACAAAAAATGAAGTCCGTTCGCCCTCTCCACAAGTGGAATCAAAACAGCACAATCCTTTCGCTGACCGATTGCACCGGGCTTTCGTCCTTCCATTAAACTTTCTATATCTTTTAGATTCACAGCTTTGTGATTCATCATATTACTTACGCCTCTTACGCCTTTCATCTGAAAATAGTCTGAAAATAGTCTGAAAACAGTCCAAAAAGCAATACAGGCGATGGCACAAGCCATCGCCATATATAGCGGTCGAATAAATTCTACAATTAGTTCAGGATTTCGCAGCCTTCGAAGTCCACACCGATCATTTCTTCCTTTTCAGCAGATACGCTTACTACGAAGTCCATGCCGTAGTTCTTGGAGATGTCCTTCAGTCTGTCGATGAATTCAGGCAGATCGCTCATCTTGAAATCAGCGTGCTTCAGAATGCTGTCGATGAAGATAGTTTCGATATCGTTATCGGAGCTGATGATTCCGTACAGGAAACCAACATATTCGTCACTGTTAGTAATGTGTTCGAAATCTTCCATGCAGATTACTCTGATTCTGTACTTCAGATCGTACATCAGTCTCTGGTTCTTATTGATAAAGATTACGCTGCCCTTGCTGTTTTCAACTAATTCGTTAGCCAGGTCAATCATCTGCTTTGTCTTACCGCTGCCTTTATGTCCTACTAATAATTTAACCATAGTAAATCGCCTCCTAAAATTGTTGACTCCATTTCGTGGAGTGCTTTTTTTCATTATATAATAAAATCTTGTCAAATTCAATGTAAATTTATCACGAATCAGCAAATCTTTTTCTATTTTCGACGATTTGACAGTCTAAGCTGACCGCACGCACCGTCAATATCGTCTCCCAGCTCTCGTCTTATAGTCGCCGGTATACCCTTTTCCTCAAGCTGCGCCTGGAATTTCTGAGCATCTTTCTTCGCCGTAGTGTCGAAACCCGTCTCCTCCACCGTATTCAGCGGAATCAAATTCACATGACAAAGCATGCCTCGCAAACGCTGCACCAGCTCATCAGCATGCTCCATCTGATCGTTGACACCCTTTATCAGCGTGTACTCAAATGTGATTCGTCTTCCAGTCTTTTTCGTGTACTCCCTGCACGCATCTAAAAGCTGCGGCATAGGATATGCTTTGCTGACAGGCATGGTACGGCTTCTTATCTGGTCATTAGGCGCATGAAGGGAAATAGCCAGATTTACCTGCGGAAACTCCTCCGCAAAACGTTCTATCCCCGGCACCAAACCGCAAGTTGACACAGTTATATTTCTATAGCTCATATTCAGCCCGTTCGGATCGTGAAGAAGACGCAGAAAACCGCTCACATTCTCATAGTTATCGAAAGGCTCACCAGTCCCCATTATAACCACATGATTGATTTTTTCGCCAGTGTCCCTCTCCGCAGCCAAAAGCTGTCCCACGATTTCACCGGGAGTCAGATTACGCACCAGACCATCTATTCCGGACGCACAGAACTTGCAACCCATGCGGCATCCTGCCTGTGAAGAAACACAGATGGAATTCCCATATTTATATTTCATAAATACGCTTTCTATTGCATTTCCGTCCTCAAGCTCAAACAGATACTTTCTGGTTCCATCGATTTTAGACTCCTGTACCTGAACCTTTTTCAAGCCGCCAAGGCTGGTCTGCTGGGCTAACTTCTCACGAAGCGCCTTAGGTACATTGCTCATCTGCTCAAAATCCGTTACGCCGCCCTCTTTATAGAGCCATCCGAAAATCTGCTTAGCACGAAACTTCGGTTCACCCATTTGTTTTATGAAATCTTCAAGCTCCGTGAGCTGTAAGTCTCTAATGTTCATTCCTACATCCTCCTCGAGATGGCAATCGACAAAAATCCCCCGAGAGCCGAACACCCAGCTGGGAATGCGGCGCCCGAGGGGAAAATATTTTGCGCAGTGTCGTGAAAGTTGTACTCGTGGTACTCTTTATACTCTTTCTACTGCGATTCCAGTCTTGTGACCGTTCAGATCGAAGGTTTCTGCTGCAGCACCTTCTTCGATTGCAACTGCCAGAGTTTCCTTCTGAATATATTCTGCGTGCTTGGAAACAGCTGCCTTAACAGCATCATCAGCATCGATGGTAATCTTAATGTTATCCATCATTTCGAAGTTCTTCTGCTTACGCATCTGCTGAACCTTGGAAATCAGTTCACGAGCCAGACCTTCGTCAATCAGCTCATCAGTCAGAGTTGTATCCAGAATTGTAAAGATGTTGTTTTCCATAGCTACTGCAAAACCTTCCTTAGCGCTGATTCTGATATCAACCAGTTCCTTAGTAACCTGGAAGTCTTCGCCGTCTAACTGGATTGTAACGCTGCCTTCAGCTTCCATCTTGCCTACGAATTCAGCAGCATCGACCTTCGCCATAGCACCGCCGAATGCCTTAACCTTGCTGCCCAGAACAGGACCTGCTGCACGGAAGTTTGGCTTCAGGGAGAAGTTCATGTACTTATCCAGTTCCTTTTCGAATACAACTTCCTTAACATTCAGTTCTTCCTTAATCAGATCAGTCAGGTCGCTGATGATGGATTCATACTTACCGTCTACCAGAACTTCGGACAGAGGCTGACGAACCTTAATCTTTTCCTTTTCTCTAGTGCCGCGGCCCAGAGTTACCAGCGCTCTTACCAGGTCCATTCTTTCTTCTACACCCTTGTCGATCAGACTTTCGTCAGCCTTAGGGAAGTATGCGATGTGAACTGTTTCTTCGCCAGTCAGGTTTGTATAAATTTCATCGGACAGGAATGGTGCAAATGGAGCAATCAGCTTAGCTACGCCAACCAGAACTTCATAAGTAGTTGCATATGCACTCTTCTTGTCTTCTGTCAGTTCTTCTGCAAAGAATCTTCTTCTTGCTCTGCGGATGTACCAGTTGGACAGGTCTTCTGCCACGAAGTCGGTCATAGCACGAACGCTCTTCATGTGGTCATAAGAATCCATGTATTCAGTTACATCCTTAACCAGCTGGTTGTACTTGGACAGAATCCAGCGGTCTAATTCCGGACGATCTGCATATGGAACATCCAGCTTAGCAGGATCCATATCGTCCTGGTTGGAGTACAGTACGAAGAAGTTGTATACGTTCTTCAGAGTACCGAAGAACTTGCTCACTACGTCGATCAGACCGTCTTCGTCAAACTTGGTTGGAGTCCAAGCTGGGGAAACGCTGAGCAGGTACCATCTGGTAGCATCTGCACCGTACTTGTCAAACAGTTCGAATGGAGAAACTGTATTACCTCTGGACTTAGACATCTTCTTGCCTTCCTTGTCCAGAATCAGGTCATTTACTAATACATTCTTGTATGGTGACTTACCCATGATGAAGGTTGAGATAGCCATCAGAGAATAGAACCATCCTCTTGTCTGGTCGATACCTTCACAGATGAAGTCTGCAGGGAACAGCTTAGTTTCTACTGCTTCCTTGTTTTCAAACGGATAGTGCCACTGTGCGAAAGGCATAGCACCGGAGTCGAACCAGCAGTCCATAACTTCAGTGATTCTGGTCATAGGCTTTCCGCATTCAGGACAAGTGATATGAACATCATCTACATATGGTCTGTGCAGTTCGATATTTTCATCTATATCTTCGATAGCATCTTCTACTAACTGTGCTCTGGAACCTACGCAGTGCAGGTGACCACATTCACATCTCCAGATAGGAATTGGAGTACCCCAGTATCTGGATCTGGAAATAGCCCAGTCTTTTACTTCAGACAGCCAGTTTCCGAAACGCTTTTCGCCTACGAAATCTGGGTACCAGTTTACTGTATTGTTGTTTTCAACCAGCTGATCCTTCAGCTTGGACATTTCGATATACCAGGAAGGCTTAGCATAGTAAACCAGAGGAGTACCGCATCTCCAGCAATGTGGATAGTTGTGTTCCATCTTTTCCTTCTTGAAGATTTTGTTACCTTCAGCCAGGTACTTGATGATTTCCACATCCAGACCGTCTTCCATTACGAAGTGGCCTGCCCATGGAGTTTCAGTATAGCAACCCTGTTCATCTACAGGCTGCAGAACCGGCAGGTCGTACTTACGTCCGCACTGGTAGTCGTCTTCACCAAATGCAGGAGCAGTATGAACGATACCTGTACCATCTTCAACGGAAACATAGTCCATGCAAGTTACGAAGAATGCTTTCTTTCCTGCTGGAACCTGTACAAACGGCATCAGCTGTTCGTATTCCATGTATTCCATGTCGGAACCCTTCATTTCTTCCAGAACTTCGTACTTTTCTGCACCCAGAACCTTGTCAGCCAGAGCCTTAGCTACATAGAAGATGTTACCTTCGTCTTCACCTTCAGTCATCTTAACCTTAACATAGTCGATTTCAGGTCCAACAGTCAGAACTGTATTGGAAGCCAGAGTCCAAGGAGTAGTAGTCCATGCCAGGAAATATTCATTTTCAGCACCGACCTTCTTGAACTTACAAATCAGAGTATTAACCTTAACTTCCTTATATCCCTGTGCAACTTCGTGAGAAGCCAGACCTGTACCACAACGAGGGCAGTAAGGCAGAATCTTGTGACCTTCGTAGATCATGCCTGCATCAAAGAACTTCTTCAGAATCCACCAACCAGTTTCGATATAGTTGTTATCTAATGTGATATATGGATCGTCCAGGTCAACCAGATAACCCATTCTTTCAGTCATTTCACGCCACATACCAGTATAAGTAAAAACGGATTCCTTACACTTCTGGTTGAATTCCTTGATACCATACTTTTCGATGTCCTGCTTGCCGCTCATGTTCAGCTGCTTTTCAACTTCGATTTCTACCGGCAGACCGTGAGTATCCCAGCCAGCCTTTCTGTTAACCTGGAAGCCCTGCATAGTCTTGTAGCGACAAACAGAGTCCTTCAGAGTTCTCGCCATAACATGGTGAATGCCTGGCTTACCATTTGCAGTTGGAGGTCCTTCATAGAAAACGAATGGAGTTGCTCCTTCTCTTGCTGTTACGCACTTAGTCAGCAGGTCTTCTTCCTTCCATTTAGCAACCTGCTCATTCTGCACCTCTGCGATTGGTGCATCAGACAGTTTCTTAAACATTTAACTTCTCCTTTCTGAATTGCTCAGGGGATAAAAAAATCCCCAAGCACAATGCTTAGGGACGATCATTTCATAACCGCGGTACCACCCTAGTTGCTGCCTCAAACAAGGCGCCTCTCATTAAAGTGTCAGACTCCGGAGTGATATTCACTAGAACTTCACCACCGCTCTCTCAGCCCACATCTTCCCCGCAAAATCTGTCTTTCCCAGCTTTTACGATTCGTCTGCACGTAGCGGCTCTCTGTAAGGTTATTACATTCTGCTACTGGTTCCTTCAACGTCTGTATATTAGAATTGTAAACTAAAAATATACCCTATAATTTTACTCCCAGCGGTTCATAAAGTCAAGCTAAAATCAAACAAAATCATAAAAAGCTAACGCCTACATTTAGGATGCAAACCTCTATTATTAATAATATTATGAAACATAACCCGGCAACAATGCTCTTTTCAACGTTTTTACCCGTGGCATCAATCGCATTTATGTCCCCTATTGTTGCTACAATTCCATCTTCCTTATCAACAACATATACAATGGATTCCTCCTTTGTAAGATACTTCCTCAAAACTAATATCCACTTACTTTGCGCTATCATACAATATTAACATAACGTTATCAATATATTATC
>CAZLJV010000099.1:0-6318 GCA_964559965.1 uncultured Oscillospiraceae bacterium
TGGGCTTCGAAAAGTAATAGTAAATTTGGTAATTATAAAAAATGGGCACCCGAAAGGGTGCCCATTTTTTAGTGATGTTGTTTTTAGTTGTTTTAGTTGTTCTGCAGCTTGCGAAGACCATCGCGAATGCATGCCTCTGTAAGTTCAGGCAGTTTAGCCAGCTCTTCCCTGCTAAGACCTGCAGTTTCAATTGGCTTATGAATTATCATCTGGATTTTCTGATGTTTTTTTATGTATTCCTGATCTTCATAGAGACAGCGACCGGCATTGAGTGTGATCGGAACAATAGGAACCTGAGCTTTGGTTGCCAGCTTGAAACTTCCAGGCTTAAATGATGCCATATTTCCATCTTTCATTCTCGTGCCCTCAGGAAATATTACAAGTGAAAAACCGTCACGAAGGTAATTAACGCCTTCACCGATTACACGCAGAGAATTTCTGGTATTTCCACGCTGAATATATATGCTGCGGATGCGAGTTACCCATTTGCCGAAGTAAGGAATCTTCGAAAAGTAGTCTTTGCCGATATATCCAACCTGATGATTATCAGAAATCACCTTCAGTGTACCAATAACATCAGCATAAGACTGATGATTGGCAATATATACAACAGGGCCGCTCGAAGGCAGATTTTCCAAGCCTTCAGCCTCAATATGAAAATCCCATTTATCAATCAAATGGTCAACAAAAGTAACGCAGGCATTTCGAATCATTTCCCGTTCCTCATCAAAATTCCCGTTTTCACGATTCTTTTCGATTCCCTTGCGGTACTTCTCAGCCTTAAACATAGCTATAACGAAATCTTTATATGCTGGAATGCAGCGAAAATATTTCATAAATGTCTCCCCCTTTCAGATGATTATATTGTACCATAAAATTAGTGGTACTTTCTACCGAAATTGTGTATAATGAAAAATGGAGGGATGAAATTATGATATACAACAGCATTACTGAATTAGTAGGAAATACCCCACTCTTAAAACTCAATAGAATTATGACTTCGCAAAATCTCCACTTCTCACTTTTCGGCAAGCTGGAGTCTATGAATCCAGCAGGGAGTGCCAAGGATCGTGTGGGACTGGCAATGATTTTAGATGCCGAAGAACGAGGTATTCTCAAACCAGGCGCAACAATTATCGAACCAACAAGTGGAAATACAGGAATTGGTCTGGCATCTGCGGCAGTAGCACGAGGATATCAATTGATTTTGACTATGCCAGACACGATGAGCGTGGAAAGAAGAAATTTACTGGCGGCATATGGTGCTAAAGTTGTTTTGACACCAGGGGCAGAAGGTATGAAAGGCTGCGTAGCCAAGGCTGAAGAATTAGCAGCAGAGCTTCCGGGAAGCTTTATACCAAGTCAGTTTGACAATCCTGCAAATCCTAAAGCACATTATGATACTACAGGCCCGGAAATCTGGCAGGCTTTAGAAGGAAGAATAGATGTTTTCGTAGCAGGTGTGGGAACCGGAGGAACCATTACTGGTGTTGGCAGATATCTTAAAGAAAAAAATCCCGATATAAAGATAATAGCTGTAGAACCGGAAACTTCTCCGCTGCTGAGTCAGGGAAAAGCAGGCCCTCACGGACTTCAGGGAATAGGCGCAAACTTCGTTCCGTCTATTTTAGACAGAGGTGTAATCGATGAAATCGTTACAGTATCGGATGAAGAGGCATATGAGGCAGGCAGACTGATGGCTGCAAATGAGGGAACTCTCGTTGGAATCACATCAGGTGCAGCACTGCATGCAGCTATGAAAATTGGCGAACGACAGGAATTCCACGGAAAGAATGTAGTTGCACTTCTTCCGGATACGGGAGACCGTTATTTATCTACGCCATTGTTTCAGAATAAATAAAAGCCGATAAAAAACTGAGCTGAAAAATAGATTAAAATCAGAAAGGAAGACACCATGGGATTAACATTAAGAGACCTTTTAGATTTAAATATTATGAAAAACTTCAAACTTATAGCTGGAGAAGGCGGTTTAGATCGTCCAATCTCAGGTGCAGGTGTGGAGGTTTTGGATTTTGAGTTTGTGCAAGGTGTAGGCTTACATCGTGACAGAATGTTCGAAGGCGAAAGTTTAGCAATTTCCAGCTTACTCTTCGCCAAAGATGACCCGTCGCAGATTCTCGATGCAGTTATGCGCCTTTATGAACTCAATGTAAGTGGGCTTGCTTATAAAAAAGTATTCATCAAAGAGTTGCCTGAAGAAGTTATAAACTTCGCTAATACAAACAACTTCCCTATATTTGAATTTGGTGGAGATGAGTTCTTCGAAGAAGTTATAATGCAGATTAGAAATGAACTTAATCGAGGAAATGACATACAGGAGATTGAACAGGATTTAGAAAAAGTTTTAAGCCGTGAGCTGTCAGTTAAGGAAGAACTGCGCCTTGCAAGGCGAATAAATCCTAATCTAAAAAAATATGTGCGCTGTGTAGCACTGTGGAACCAGCACACGGATCCTGAGGAAATTGAAAATTTAGTACGTCGCCACCTTGATTCCAGTAGAATTAGAAGAAAAACGGCTATTTGCAAATTCCGCACTGGTTGCTTTATTATTCTAAGCCAAGATGAGGCTGAGGAAAGAAGATTCAATGCACTGCTGGAAGATGTGCTTGTGGAATTGGGGGTTTCATGCAAAAACACTAAGATGGGCTTCTCTCGAATTAAGCTGCAGGAGGAAGATTTCGGAAGTGCTGTTCGTGAAGCATTTTGGTCTTGTATAGTTGCAAGATTGGAAAAAGTAGAATACAAGCGATATGAAGAAATTGGAATATATAGATTCATTGTTCCTGGAATAAATTCTCCCAATATGCACGCCTATATGGAAGAATACTTAGCACCGCTAATGAGCACTGAACATGTCGACCTTTTCAAAACGGCGAAGGCATATGTAATGTGCGATGGTGATGTAGTGAAGACTGCTGAAGAATTGTTCTGTCATAAAAATACCATTCGCTATCGCATGGGTAAGATTCAGGAGATTGTTGATCCCAAGAGCAGTGACAAATCTTTTTATGAAACCTTGTCCATAGCAGTAAGAATTTATATGCTTAGAGATTTTATATTATAAATAAACTGATTAAAAACGGGCTGTTTTGTACTTTGTACAAAACAAGCCCGTTAATTTTAGGGTATGTAATAACGAAATTGGTGAAAATACATGATATAATAGGCTTATAAGTCACGAATGTTCTTTGTAAAAGAACGAAATCTTTTTTCACCAAGGCTGTCACAAAATTTCGTACAAAAAGATGACGGCTAAAACAATACAGCGCCTGGGTTTCTGTCGAAATAGATGCTCTTAGACTCTGCGCCAAGAGGAATTCCGTAACAGATCTTCACATCTGGGGAGAGGCATTTAATTTTGACAGCACCCTTGCCAGCTGAATACATAACGCGATTATCAATCCGGTGATCTGCTGCGATAGAAACTGCTGAACCTACGGCTATGCCCAGGTCAGTTATGTTGAATACGCAGTTGGTTCCGGCTTTTTTCATTTCTGCACAATTTTCGAATCCACACATATGGCAGTTGGACATTCCGAAAGGAGTGCTTTTGCATCCAATAATAACTACGCAGTGGCTTCCTTCTACATTCTTCGCATCTCTGAGAATAAAATCCTGTCCCAATTCTTCTCCCAGCTGGCGCATAGCCTTTACTAACTCGTCTTTGTCGGAACCTGTGAGTACGCAGGCTTCTACAGTATCTTTTCCGCTGCCTTTAGGTGCAGTCTTAGCTGCTGCGACCATGAGATCTGCAACCATAAGACATGTATCACGCTCGCAGTCCTTCATAGTTTTAATCATTTTTTCACCTCCAGAGAAATTTATTTTTAGCTGATTTTATTGTACCACAACTCATCGGACGCTTGCAACTGCTGTAAATTTAGGATAAAATGTAGAGTACGGCAAGTCAGGTTTTGCCGAGAAAGTGAGATGAAAAATGAAGAAACCAGTATTAGTAATTATGGCAGCGGGCATGGGGAGCCGATTTGGCGGTTTGAAGCAGATTGAACCAGTTGGAAGTGCTGGAGAAATCATCCTCGATTTTTCTCTGTATGACGCCATGATGGCAGGCTTTGAGAAGGCTGTTTTTATTATAAAAAAAGAAAATGAAAAGGATTTCCGTGATTTAATCGACAATCGCGCGGGAAAGTACATGGAAATCGAATATGTTTATCAGGATATTGAAGATATTCCGGTAGGGTATCAGGTTCCAGCTGAGCGTGTGAAGCCGTGGGGCACTGGTCATGCGGTTATGGCTGCGCGTCATGTGGTAGATGGGCCTTTCGTAGTTATAAATGCTGATGATTACTATGGTCCGGGGGCTTTCCAGAGCATATACGAATTTCTGGAAAAGGCTGATGATTCTGAGGATATGTATCATTATGCAATGGTCGGTTATCAGGTTGAAAACACTATGACGGAAAACGGCTATGTTTCTCGTGGTGTTTGCAAAACTTCTGAGAAGGGCATGCTTACTGAAATCACTGAGAGGACTAAGATTCAGTGGAATGATGAAAAGATTGTGTTCGAAGATGAAGCATCTGAAGATGGCAGCGGTTGGACTCAGCTTGAGAAGGGTACTACTGTATCTATGAATTTCTGGGGATTTACTCCGTCTATGCTGAAGGAACTTGAAGAAAGATTCCCAGCATTTTTAGACCGTGCAGTTGTTGAAAATCCAATGAAGGGCGAATATTTCCTACCGGGCGTAGTTGATGAGCTGATTCAGGAAGGAATGGCTGATGTTAAGGTTCTGAAATCGGCGGATCGCTGGTATGGAGTTACTTACAAAGAGGACAAGGAAAGCGTGGTAGATGCTATTCAGTCTATGAAGGATAAAGGGGAATATCCGGAGAAGCTTTGGAAGTAAAGATAATGCGATAAATGAAACAATACAAACTAACTTGTTTAAGGTATAATGACGAAACGGTAGAAATTTTTGAAAAATAAATAAAAAGTGCTTGCAATTTGAATTTTATGCGAGTATAATAATATGGCATGAGTTTTTTCGTGCAAATCTCTGCGACGGGAGAGACCGTCGCCATATAGTCCACAGGGAGGTGAAACAAATGACAAATTATGAAGTTATGTTCATTATCGATCCTACTTTAGAAGAAGCTAAGAAGGAAGCGACAATCGAAACCGTTCAGAACATCATTGCTAACGACGGTGAAGTTGTAAAGGTTGACGTAATGGGTATGAAGAAGCTGGCTTATCCTATCGAAAAGCACGAAGAAGGTTACTACGTAGTAGTAGAATTCAAGGCTAACCCAACCCTGCCTTACGAACTGAACAGAAAGCTGAAGATCTCTGATAACGTTATCAGACACATGATCATCAACCAGGATGAAAAGTAAGAACGAGGTGTAAAGAATGAACAGTGTTGTATTAATCGGAAGACTGACAAGAGACCCTGATGTACGTTATTCTGCTGGAACACAGATGGCAATTTGCAGATTTACGGTAGCGATTGACAGACCACCAAGACAGAATGGCGAAAAGCAGACTGACTTTCCGTCTGTCGTAGTTTTCGGCAAACAGGCTGAAAATTGTGAGAGATTTCTCGCGAAAGGAAGACTGGTTGGTATCCAGGGAAGATTGCAGACCGGAAGCTATACCAATAAGGATGGCGCTACTGTTTACACCACAGATGTCGTAGCTGACAGAGTAGAATTTTTAGAATGGGGCGACAGAAACGAAAGACAGTCTGCATCGAGACCAACTGCAAATACAGGCGGATTCGATGCTGCACCAGAAGGTTTCTCCGCAATCGACGAAGATATTCCATTCTAATAGAAAGGAGATATGAACCATGATGGATAAGAGACGTGGCGGTGGCATGAGAAGAAAGAAAGTATGCCAGTTCTGCGCTGATAAGACTGAAAGAATCGACTACAAGGATGTAGAAAAGCTGAGAAAGTACGTTACTGAAAGAGGCAAGATTCTGCCTAAGAGAATCACTGGTACTTGCGCTATGCACCAGAGAGAAGTAACTACTGCTATCAAGAGAGCAAGAATCGTAGCTTTACTGCCTTACGTAGCTGAATAATATTAGCAGTTAATAAAAACGAATTAAGAATCCTCAGATTCCTAAAATATAGGAGTCTGGGGATTTTTTATATTTCAAAAAATAGATAGCGTATACCAGGAAAAAAAGGTATAATATAAACTGAAGAAATCTGTCGACGCAGATCATTGAGAAAGGAATTTTGGTGTAAAAAATGAAATTAGTAGATATGAAAGTAAATGATTATCTGGATGTTTTGAAGTCAGATGCGCCGGCACCTGGCGGCGGAC
>CAZLJV010000100.1:0-6192 GCA_964559965.1 uncultured Oscillospiraceae bacterium
CGATACATTCCTTCTTATAAGTGCCCGCAACAGGATGCTGGAATCTGGTCGGATTAGTGGAGTTACCAGTGATGGAAACATCAACCTTTTCAGAATGCATGATTGCTACGCCTTCGCGAACATCATCAGCACCATAGCAGCGAACCTTAGAACGTTCACCCTTGGAATATGGAATTTCATTTACAACTGTCAGTTCACCAGTATAATAGTCAAACTTAGTCTGAACATAAGTGAAACCGTTGATTCTGGAAATAATCTGTGCAGCATCCTTTCCAAGTCCGTTGAGGATTACACGCAGAGGCTGCTTTCTAACCTTGTTTGCAGAACGAGCAATACCGATTGCACCTTCAGCAGCAGCGAAAGATTCGTGACCAGCCAGAAATGCGAAGCAATCAGTTTCTTCAGACAGAAGCATGGAAGCCAGATTACCGTGACCCAGACCTACCTTTCTGTCCTCAGCTACAGAACCAGGCAGGCAAAATGCCTGAAGTCCTTCGCCAACAGCCTTAGCCGCATCGGCAGCCTTA
Source organism: uncultured Oscillospiraceae bacterium (assembly GCA_964559965.1). Lineage (GTDB taxonomy): Bacteria > Bacillota > Clostridia > Peptostreptococcales > Anaerovoracaceae > RGIG7179. Next base: position 528 of record CAZLJV010000100.1, read on the forward strand.
GTGCAGCCCTTCTTGATTGCGATTGCAGCACCAGCCACATAAGCCCAACATACGTCTTCGAAGCAGATTGGCTGAATTTCCTTAGCGATTTCATAAGGATTGATGCCCTTTTCCTGGCAAATCGCCATCGCATCATCTAAACCATTAATACCATACTGCGCCAGTACGCCATTGATTTTTTCTATTTTTCTATCGTAATTTTCAAATAAAGCCATGACCTAACCCCCTATTCTTCACGCGGATCAATCTTCTTGACAGCTTCATCGAATCTGCCGTACTTGCCGCTTGCCTTTTCGATTGCTTCCACAGGGTCTGTGCCAGCTTTGATGAAGTCCATCATCTTGCCCAGGTTTACATACTTGTAGCCGATGATATTGCCTTCTTCATCCAGACCAACTTCTGTAATATAGCCTTCAGCCAATTCCAGATATCTAGGGCCCTTCGCCTTAGTTGAGTAGATGGTGCCCACCTGACTTCTGTGACCCTTGCCCAGGTCCTCCATGCCAGCACCAATCGCCAGACCACCTTCAGAGAATGCAGACTGGGTTCTGCCGTAAACAATCTGCAGGAAAAGTTCTCTCATTGCAGTATTGATTGCATCACATACCAAGTCTGTATTGAGGGCTTCTAATAAGGTCTTGCCAATCAGAATTTCACCAGCCATAGCGGCAGAATGAGTCATACCAGAGCAACCGATGGTTTCCACCAAAGCCTCTTCGATGATGCCATCTTTAACATTGAGAGTCAGCTTACATGCGCCCTGCTGCGGTGCACACCAACCGATACCATGTGTCAGTCCGGAAATGTCAGAAACTTCCTTAACCTGAGTCCATTTGCCTTCCTGCGGAATCGGAGCAGGTCCGTGATATGCGCCCTTATTTACACAGCACATATTTTCAACTTCTTTTGTGTATATCATTTCGTCCTCCTATAGATTGTTGAACATAACTACACTACAATCATATCACCAAATCCGACATAATTCAAGGCTTATTCCAATATGCCAACGTCTGCGCCAGCGCATTTTCCTTGCTCACCCCCGCCAGCCTCATCTTATGAGCATATGCCAAAATCTCAGAAAACCCAGGCCCGGGCTCAAGTCCAGCTGCAATCAAGTCCGCACCCTGAACATACGGTCGAGCCATCATTTCCCTAAAAATCTCCAATCTTTCCCACAAAAATTTCTCACGCTCCGGAAGCATCGCCATTTCTCCGCAGCCTAACACATCTGCTTTTCCCAGCAAAATCAGTCCTTCCGGGTCTTCCGACTGGTCGAACATTTTGTTAGTCGATTTGATTTTCGATTCTGCCCCAGCTAAAATATTGGGCCTCATGTGCAGTAATGTCATGTTTTTTACATAGGATTTCAGCTTTCGGTTATTAGTCAGCCGACCCACCAGGCTGTCCGCAAACTTCAGACCCTCGACTTCATGGTTGAGAGCATGGATTTTGCCATCAGGAAAGACTTCGGTTGTGGTGACTTTGCCTAAATCATGGCAAAGCGCAGACATCATCAGACCTATCTTCCACTTACACTTGTCGCTGTCGCAAAGCTGGGATGCCGCATCGAGAACTAGCATGGTGTGGTTCCAAACGTCCCCTTCGGGATGATAATTTTTTGGCTGCTCCACGCCTATAAGCGCCTCAACCTCTGGAAACCAGACGCTGAGCTGATTCATTTTTCGCAGAGTGTTGAAGAAAATTGACGGCTTTTCCGCCTTGCACAGAGCCTTCTCAAGCTCCCCGAAAACCCGTTCCGGTGCCAGAGTGCTGATGTCCATTTTTTTGCAAATTTCAAGAGTTTCGTCAGCCATCTCCATGTTGAATCGGGCCGCAAACTGCGCCCCACGCAGCACTCGCAAAGGATCTTCATCGAAACTTTCGTCGTCCACATGGCGCAGAATTCCCTGTTCCAAATCCTGCCTTCCACCATAAAAATCAAGCACCTCTCCTGTGAGCACATCTTCCATCATGGCATTTACTGTGAAATCTCGCCTGCGTGCTGCCTTTTCAGGGCCTAAATTCGGGTCGACGAAAACCTGAAAGTCGCGATGACCGAAGCCTGTCGCACGTTCTTTGCGGGGCAGCGCAATGTCTATGTCACAGCCGTTTATCCCATATATTCCGAAGCTGACGCCCATGCGTGTGCAGCCGCCCAGTCTGTCCAAAATTTCTTCCAACCGTTCCGCCGCAACTCCATGCACCTCGATATCTATGTCTACAGCGCCAGTTGCAGGTGTTGCACCAGACAAGTCGGCAGTAGTCGTGGCGATGTCGCTGGTCGTAGTCGAGCCACCGCCTGCAATGCGATCACGCACATAACCGCCGACATAATACGCTCGCCCCCCAGCTTCTGACACCGCTTCAGCCAGACGCCTTGCAATCGCTCTGTCTCTGTCTATATTTTTGTCAGAATTCACTATTAAAACTCCTCACTACAAAATCCCGTTTCCCAATCGTTCTATCGCTTTGCGCACCGAAGGCACGCTCAGCACAGCCATCGTCAGCAATCCTTCCCCGCCGATATAAAAAAGGTTGTAACATACGGAATACAAAATCGGCCCCATGCCTTCGGGGGCATAACTTGCGAAAAAAATAATGCCCGATAATGTACTGCACAAAAATCTCAGCACGCATGCCAGTCCATATCCTCTTTGCAGTCCTCTGCGCCTATTTCTCAGAACCCCGGCCAGACCAAGCACTCCGAAACCGAGAACATAATCCAGCAAAACTTGCACAGGATGATAAAATATCCCACCGAATGCTAAATTCAAAATCCCCAGTGACACCCCCGATGCTATGCCCCATTTCACACCGCAAAAATATCCAGTCAGCGTGCATGCCAGCATACTGAACAATGTAATAGAGCCGCCAAAAGGCATTGGTATAATTTTTATCATACTGAGAACCATTGAAAGTCCCGTCAGCACCGCACATAAAGTCATGCACTGCATTTTATTTGTTTTGTTTGCATTGTTTGTCTTTTCTGTCTTTTCTGTCATTAATCTTCTACGCCTTATATAAAATTGTATGCACATACATATCTATATATTTTATCATACCTGAATTTTCTCTGCCATATTTCACACCACATTTCATATCAAATTTTTTCCATGATTCCAAAAAACATAGCTTTTGATTTAGCTGACCGCAAAGGGTACAGCTAAAGTAATAGCGTTTTCCACCCATTTTACCCCAAAAATCAAAAATGCAGATTCAGGTGGAAATCCCCCTTAACCTGTTCACCTACACATACTTACGCATGTATTTCAGCGCATTTTTTTCGAGGCGGCTCACCTGCGCCTGACTTATGGAAATTTCCTCCGCAACCTCCATCTGCGTCTTCCCCTCGAAAAAACGCAGATTCAAAATCCGCCGCTCACGAGGCGACAGCTTTTTCATAGCCTCCGACAAAGCTATATTTTCTATCCATCTCTCATCAGTATTTTTAGTATCTGAAACCTGATCCATAACATAAATTGCATCTCCATCATCATGGAACACCGGCTCATAGAGCGAAATGGGATCCTGAATTGACTCCAGCGCCAGCACCACATCTTCATGGGTCACATCAAGCTCCTTGGCAATCTCCGCAACTGTCGGCTCACGCTGAAGCTGGCGAGACAGATTTTCCCGCATCTGCAAAGCCTTGTATGCCAAATCCCTCAACGAGCGAGACACCCGAATCGCATTATTATCCCTCAAATACCGGCGCACCTCACCGATTATCATCGGCACTGCATAAGTCGAAAATTTGACACCGTGGCTGAGATCGAAATTGTCCAATGCTTTGATGAGCCCGATGCACCCCACCTGAAACAAATCGTCCGGATTTTCACCCCTGCTTCCGAACCTCTGGATCACGCTGAGCACCAGGCGCAAATTTCCAGTTAGAAACGCCTCTCTGGCATCTTTGTCCCCCTGCTTGATTTTTTGCAGCATTTCCATCATTTCCGCTTCTTTATATCTCGGCAGCTTCGCCGTGTTTACACCGCAGATTTCCACTTTTCCGGCCATAAAAACACCATCCCCATCCAAAATTTGTAAGAAAGTCGGTGATACGCAAACCTTCTTCTATTGTTATGTACATGGTGCGCAGCTTTTATTCCTGCCGAAAAATTCCGATGCAAATTTTTGCCGTAAATGTCTGACGGCGCAGATTTTGCAGGGCAGGCGGGCTACCCCATCTTCCGAATTTCCTTTTGCAGCCGCGTCAAAATCCGTTTTTCTAACCTCGATATGTACGACTGGGAGATTCCCATACGGTCAGCCACCTCCTTCTGGGTCATTTCCTTGCCGCTGCCAAGCCCAAATCGCATCTCCACCAGCGTCTTTTCCCTCGGTTCCAACTTCTTCATGGCCGTATAAAGTAGCTTTCGATTGACCTCGTCTTCCAAATGCTGGTAAACCAAATCTTCGTCCGTCCCCAAAATATCGCTGAGCAGCAGTTCGTTCCCGTCCCAATCCACATTCAGCGGCTCATCTAAACTCACCTCGCTCTTCAGCTTGCTGGTGCGGCGCAGATGCATGAGAATCTCATTTTCAATGCAGCGAGAAGCGTAAGTCGCCAGCTTGATATTCTTATCCAGCCGAAAGGTGTTCACCGCCTTAATCAACCCAATCGTCCCGATGGAAATTAAATCCTCCACATTCAGCCCCGAATTATCAAATTTTCGCGCAATATACACCACAAGCCTTAAATTCCGCTCTATCAAAATCCCCCTGGCCTCCATATTTCCCTCTGCATACTCCTGCAGCAATCTGACCTCTTCACCCGGCTCAAGCGGCGGTGGCAGTATGTCACTTCCACCTATGTAAAACACGCCCAGTCCTTCGCCCTTCGCTCGCCCAGCTTCCCTCCTGCTGGCCCACGCCGCGACTTTCGCAAACGCTCGCACAGCCGACTGCGTAGCCATCTCACTGAACTTTAGCCAAAACCTCTTCATCTTCCAAGATTCCCCCTTCCAAAACATCTCGATGCAGCAGCACCTCGAAATCCGAAAACCTGCCGCCGTAGTACGCAAGTACCACATTTTCCATCGTTCTCCCCTCAAAATCCATCCGATCCAGCCTTATCCCCTCCAAAATACCGTGCTTCACCCCCACAGCATGATACGGCACCAAAACATAACGCTTAGGATAAGATGATTTGCTGAAAGGCAGCATGGCAGCGCCCATTTCGTCTATGAGGATTACCGGACTTCTGGAAATCGGCTCATACAAACTGTTTCCTGAATCAACGAAACCCCTCAGGCAGCATTTTTCCCCTTCAACTTCCAACTCCACCATGCCAAAGGCAGGATCAAGTTTTCGTTTCTCCTTTACCCACTTGACGAACCAACCCACCATACCAAAAGCACATGCTCCACACCCAAAGAGCTTACTCCATGTGATAGATTCCATATAAAATACTCCGTTACCCATTAGAGCAGGTATCTCAAGCCACATAAAAACAGCCATGGCGACACCGCCCGATAAAAATGAAATGGCGAAAAATATAGCCGCTTTCTTCATTATATTGCGTCTTCCGAAGGCTGCGGCGCACGCCGCAGCCCCCATTGATATTTTAAGCACAATCCCTACAAAAAAATTCACCTCTAAAAATATCGAAAAACCGCCAGCGCCGCACACCACTGCCCCCAGCACGAACCGCCACCAGTGCGGC
>CAZLJV010000101.1:0-6131 GCA_964559965.1 uncultured Oscillospiraceae bacterium
ACCATATCCTGGTCGCTGTATGGATTCTTAGGGTCTTCTTTATCGATGATTTCCTTAATCATGGTCTTAATGCTGTTGGAAGAAACGCCTTCACCATGACTTCCAGTTACACCGCTTGAGAAAAAGTACTTAATTTCATAAACACCTCTCGGAGTCTGCATATACTTACCATTTATAGCACGGCTCACCGTGGATTCATGAATTCCAAGATCGTCAGCAACCTGCTTAAGTGTCAAAGTCTTCAAATACTTAGCACCATTATCCAGAAAATCCTTCTGATGGCGAATGACAGCATTTACAACATTGAAAATAGTCTGCTTTCTCTGCTCTATGCTCTTAATAAGCCAGATCGCCGCATTGTACTTTTCGCTAAGATACTTGCTTAACTCAGGATCATCGCCTGCGGTTCTGGATAAATTCGTATAATACGGACTCACCATAAGATGCGGTGCACTATATTCATTAGTGACAACCTGATATGTATCATCAATCTTCTCAACTATTACATCCGGCGTAATATACTTAACGCTATTTCCGCTGGAATAACATCTTCCTGGCTTAGGCTCCAGGGATCTAATTAAATCGCAGATAAGCTGCACCTGAGCTACCGGAATTCCTAAAATCTTAGAAACCTTACCCAGACGATTTGCACCCAAATCTTCAAGATGGTCTGTGATAATATATTCCGTAATATCATCGAGCAGACCTTTAGCTGCAAGCTGAATAGTTAAACACTCTTTCAGCGTACGAGCACCTACACCTGCAGGTTCAAAAGTCTGGATAACATCCAGCACGCTCTCAACCTTATCCTCCGTAACGTGAAACGCCTTCGCCACTTCCTCCACAGACACAGTAAGATAGCCATTGTCATCAATGGCCTCAATGAGAAATCTACCAATCTTCAGGTCTTCACCCTTTAAGCTGGAAAAAGTCAACTGAAGGAGAAGTGAATCCTCTAATGTCTCTTCCTTGCTGACGAACTGCTCATAAGAATATTCATCATCATTATCACGAGAATATTCCCACTGTTTATAGCTGATATCATCATATTCGGCCTCCCTGACTTTCTCACGAAGGTCGATATCTTCCTTCTCACAGGTCTTCGCATCTAACTCTTCCGTCTTAGACAGCTCGTCCTTCGAACGCTCCTCCGAATTACGGTCTAAATCCAGAACCGGGTTTGTCATAAGTTCTTCCTGTACAAACTCGTCCAATTCCTGCGTATTAAACTGCAAAATCTGAATTGCCTGTATCAACTCCGGGGTCATGGTGAGTTTCTGCGTTTGTTCTATTGTTAAATCATAACCTAGTTTCATGCTTCACCTCATATACTCCTAATGCAATTATTATACCAAATTTATTTCTCTATTTCAAGTCTGGGAAACCTAATTGTCGCAAAGCCTCGAATAAAATAATATTGGCTGAATTGGACAGGTTCAAAGATCTGAGTCTTGTGTCCGCACTCATTGGAATGCGAATTGCACCTTCCTCATGTTTTGCAATAAAATCTCGTGGAAGACCAGCAGTTTCTTTTCCAAAAAGAAACATGTCTTCATCCCTATATTCAGGTTCAGTATAAACATGACCACCCTTAGTCGTAGCCAAAAAAAGTCTGCGATCGCCATATTTTGCCATAAAATCGTCCAGGCTCTCATGAACCTCTAAATTAACAAACGGCCAGTAGTCCAGCCCTGCTCTTTTTACACTTTTATCATCGATGTTGAAACCCAGCGGCTTCACCAGATGAAGTGTCGTGCCTGTCGCCGCACAAGTTCGTGCAATATTCCCAGTATTAGGCGGAATTTCAGGCTCAACGAAAACAATATGTAATGCCATATGATAGCTCCTCTCTACATCCTTTTTATTTTACCTTTTTCCATTGGCTTTGTCCATAGTTTACAGGAGAAAAAACAAGAAAAGAAAAACCCGGAAAGCTATTGACAAGCCGTCCGGGCATATATTCTTAAAAACTATTTGCCAGCAAACTATTTGTTAGCGCCGCAGCACTTCTTGTACTTCTTGCCGGAACCGCAAGGGCATGGATCATTTCTGCCAGGTTCTTTTTCCTTAACAACGATCTTGGAACGCTTGAAGTCCTTAACAATTGTGTGAATCTGTTCCTGAGTCAGAACATCTTCCCATTCAGGCAGAGTAAACAGGTATTCTGCGTCAGCCTTCAGCATGTTGAACAACAGAGCTTCGAAGTTTACATCCAGATCCAGTTCAGTTTCTTCAGTAATTTCTTCTAATTCGTTAGCTGTATTTAAGCTGGTGTTGATACCGTCCAGGAATCCCATGAAGATAACTGGTCTTGTTTCGAACTGTGCTGCTAAGTCGCTGAACTTACCTGCCAGATGTTCGTCCTTGTGTGCTAAAATGTGCTGATAAATTCTTGTTTCAGCGTCGCTATACTCTTCCCAGAACGCTTCGAATGTTTCATCTGTCTGACTTTCCATCAAGTCAATCCACTGCTTGTATAATGTCATATCTTTCCCTCGTCTTTCTTTAATTTCGTTACTTTAATTTATTAATTTATTTTTACAGGCTCTTAGCCACGCGAATAACATCGCCCACGATTGCACTGCCTGTAGGAAGCGCACCTGCACCCTTACCATAGAACATCAGCTCGTCCACCATGTCGCCAGTGATGTAAACAGCGTTGAACTCATTGCTTACACCTGCCAAAGGATGTGCATAAGGGATTTTTTCCGGAGCAACACTTGCTTCAATTTCGCCATTTTCGTCAATCTTAGCATGAGCAATCAGCTTCAGCTTGCAGCCTTCAGCCGCAGCTGCTTCGATATCCGCCTTAGTAATATTGGAGATGCCTGTAGTCGGAATATCTGTAGGCGCAATATACTTGTCAAATGCCAGCGCAATGAGAATGGACAGTTTGTTTGCCACGTCGATACCTTCCACGTCAGCAGTAGGATCAGCCTCCGCAAAACCCTTAGCCTGAGCGTCTTTCAGCACCTCAGCATAGTCTGCACCTTCTTCTGTCATCTTAGTCAGAATGTAGTTCGTAGTACCATTTACGATACCCATAACTTCTAAGAAACGGTTGCCCTGCAGCTCATTCTGCATGGAAGTCAGCACCGGAATACCACCGCCTACGCTGGCTTCGTATAAGAACTGCACATTGTTCTTCTTAGCAGTTTCAGTCAGCTTCTGATAATTAGCAGCTACCGCAGCCTTGTTTGCAGTTACTACATGCTTACCATTTTCCATAGCCTGTACCATGAAAGAGCAAGCTGGTTCAATGCCGCCCAGTGTTTCCACAACCAGATCCACATTGTCACCTGCGATTACATCATCTGGGTTTTCAGTAAACAGAGATTCAGGCACACCTGGCTTCTTCTTACGGTCTAAAATTCTGCTGACTTCGATAGCACAGCCTGTGCGCTTTTCAATCAGCTCCTTATTTTCAGTAAGAATGGTATAAGTACCACCGCCTACTGTTCCAAGTCCCAAAATTCCTACTTTCAATGTTCTCATTTTATTTCTATCCTCCATATTAGAATTATATCATATCAAAATCAATGTATGTCTAAACACTCGTCCACACTTGCGTGTTCCATAATCCTCTGCTTTTGAGCCTGACTGCTGTGCTTCTGAATAGCAAGTTTATTCTTCTCGCCGTGAGTCAGACAGCCCGCACCACCGATGCAGCCGCCCTCACAAGCCATGCCCTCGATGAAGTTGTTAGGAAGCAGACCCTTGTTAGCACGAATCAGCGTAGTCTTACAGCTTTCTATTCCGTCGCAAGATGTTGCACTCAGCTGGAACTTAGCAGCCTCCGATTCTGGTCCTTCTGCCTCTGCGATTTCCTGCAAAGCCTGTGCAACCGCGCCTGACAGTCCTCCGCTATATGCGAACTGACGGCCGAACGCTGATGCCTCATCTAAAACTGATTCCTCTAAGTTTTCAATATCTATATTCATACTGTCGATTAAAGCCTGAATTTCTTCAAAGGTAAGCACGCAGTCGATATACGGTGCAACCTCCGGTTTCTGGAATTCAGCCTTCTTCGCAGTGCAAGGTCCTACAAATATAACCTTAGCTCTCGGATTCTTTTCTTTAATTGCCTTTCCAAGTGCAGCCATAGGTGAAGGTGTATGCGAAATCTTTTCCACCATATTAGGGAATTTATGCTGTACATACTTCACGAATGCCGGGCAACAGCTGGAAGTAAGGAAACCCTTTTCAATCAGCTCTCTTGCTTCAGTTTCTGCCACCATATCAGCTCCAAGTGCAGTTTCCATGACGCCATCGAAGCCAATCTTCTTCATAGCAGTTATAACCTGACCGAAACTTGCATAAGTAAACTGGCTGGCAATAGCCGGAGCAATTATAGCATAAACCTCGAAGTTCTCAACCCTGCTCTGCTTAATAAGCTGGATTGCATTGACGATATATGATTTATCGACTACTGCACCAAAAGGACAAGTATATACGCAAGATCCACAGTCAGTACACTTTTCATGATCTATCTCCGCCGCACCATTTTCTCCCATGTGAATTGCATGAGCCTTACAGCTGATTTCGCACGGACGAACGAAGTTGTTAATAGCACGATAAGGGCAAACCTTCGCACATTTTCCACATTCTACGCATTTGCTCTTGTCTATGGTAGCCTTACCATGAGCATCGAACTGAATAGCACCCAGCCTGCAAGCATCTTTACATCTATGCGCCAGACAGCCACGGCACAAATCCGTAACTACATATCCAGCTTCAGGACATTCATCACAGGCAATATCGATTACCTCTACGATGTTAGGATTCTCCGGATTTCCACCCAGAGCAATCTTAATTCTTTCCGCCACGATGGCACGTTCCTTATATATACAGCAACGCGTCGTGTCCTCTTTCGTCACCACCACTTTCGCAATGTCATTGAAAGCTGCGAAAGAATCATTACCAGCCCAAGTCTGCTTGCTTACTTCACAGAGCACTTTATACTTAATTTCCTGTACTTTCGTATCGAAAATTCTCATTATTCTCACCTCTACACATGCTGAAAAAACATACTCGTCTAATGATAACACAACAGCACGCTAAAGTCCAGCAAACATATTTTAAATTAAAATCATAAGTTTCCCGTAAAAAAGTCTGGCTTTTTAATCGCCCGTATGCTATAATTTTTTGTGTTGCAGCGATCCAGATTTTATCACAGCAATTCATGCCGATGTGGCTCAATGGTAGAGCACTTCATTCGTAACGAAGCGGTTGCGGGTTCGATTCCCGCCATCGGCTCCAACCCCTTTATAATAACCCCCTGAAGACTCATCTTCAGGGGATTATTTTTTTATTATTCATTTACACTTATGCGCGCTATGCTGCTTTCCCAGTCAGCACCTTCATGCTCTGCAGCAAATCCTGATGCGTAACATCTTTCGGATCAAACTTCATAATATTAAATGCACACTGCATAATATTTCCCTGCAGCGCAACCGCTATAATCGTACCAATTCCAATCGGCCCATCGAGCAGCCATCCCAGAACAAAAACAGTTATCAAAATCCCCGTGCTCACAATTCCAATCGGAACCTTCGGCATACGCTTCCCCAGCGCAACCAATAGAGAATCACGAGGCCCGCAACTCAGTCCAGCCTGCATATACAAATACTGAGAAAAACCCATGACAACCAGCCCGGCCAGCATCATGAGAACTCCAGCGTAAATATTTTGCTGGGAAGGCACCAGATCCAGCCAGTTCATCAAATCCACCGTCTTGCCCACCACGATGGCGTCCAGAAAAGTGCCGATTCCGATGCGTTCTTTCATGATAAAATCGATAAAAATGATTATAAACGACGCCGCCACGGAGATAGTTCCGTACTGGATTCCGGTCGCTTTGTTTATACCCAGGTAAAATGTGTCCCAGGGCGCCACGCCGATGTTGGCCTGAATGGTCAGGTACACGCCCACGCCGAAGCCGAACAGGCCGAATGCCGCCAGCAGGCTGTTTTTCAAAATACTTGCAGGTGTCTGATTTCGTAGTTTCATTTGGTTCATATAGTAGTTCTCCTTAATTTTCGTCTTTTTATTTCACAGCTCGCCACATCACAGTTCGCCGCTCGCCTTCAAATGCGCAAGAAAGCACCGGCAGCCCTCCACCACATCATCAT
>CAZLJV010000102.1:0-6130 GCA_964559965.1 uncultured Oscillospiraceae bacterium
GCATAGCGCCGAAGCCAAGACGTGAAACCTTTAATCCTTCGAAATCAGTGTATTTCATTAGTCATACCTCCTGCTGAAATTTCATAAAAATCTTTTTTCGTATTTGTATTATACGACATTTCATAAATAATTGCAAATTTCAGAATATTGTGATAAAATGAGAAACGTTGCTGTATAAGCGGCATATTTAGCACATTATGAGTGCATTTTAATATTGAAATAGAGAATAAAGAAAAAGAAAAAAGGAATTAAATTTATATGGGAAAAAAGAATTCAATGGAGAAGCGATACGGTCTTACCACTGCAATCTGCATGGTGGTGGGAATCGTAATCGGATCGGGCGTATTCTTTAAGGCACAGACAGTGCTTCAGGATACAAACGGAGATATGAAAATAGGGATTTTGGCATGGATCATAGGCGGATTGATTATGATGGCATGCATTTTAGCCTTTGCAAACATGGCGACGCTGTATGAGAAGGTAAACGGCGTGGTGGACTATGCGGAGGCTCTGGTCGGGGAAAAATACGCCTATATCGTAGGCTGGTTCATGGCGACCATATATTATCCTACGCTGGTATGTGTTTTGGCATGGCTCACTGCGAGATACACATTGGTATTCGTACAGTCGGTGAATCCAAATATAGTCTTATCGGAGGGCGGCGTGATTTCAGGTACGGAATGCATGGTCTTTTCATTTATTTTTCTGTGTCTGAGCTACGGAATCAATGCGTTATCACCTAAGCTTGCTGGCAAAATCCAAGTTTCCACCACTATTATCAAGCTGATACCGCTTGGTCTTATGATGGTTGTTGGCGTAGTTTACGGTCTTATGAACGGTCAGCTGGTGGAAAATTTTCAGGGAAACGGAATTGCTGAAGCAGCGGTCGCTGCTGCAGGTGAGGCAGGCGCTGGCTCATCTTCGGGTCACCTTCTGTTTGGGGCAGTTGTGTCCACTGCATTTGCTTATGAAGGCTGGGTTATAGCGACTTCAATCAACGCGGAGCTTCAGAATGCGAAGCGAAATCTGCCTATTGCACTGGTGTCAGGTGCTATGATAATCATGTTTGTATACCTGTTTTACTTTATAGGTGTGGCAGGCGGTGCATCTACACAGCAGCTCATGGAAGAAGGCGCAACGACTGCATTCCTTAACATATTCGGAAAGGTATTCGGAAATATATTAAATCTGCTCATAGCGATTTCATGTGCAGGGGCGCTGAACGGGCTTATGCTGGCTAATACGAGAGGTATGTATTCTCTCGCAATCCGAGGCAGCGGACCTAAGCCTGAGATTTTTACGGAAGTCGATAAGAATACTGGGATGTCTACAAACTCATCTATCATGGGGCTTTTATTAGCTGCATTATGGTTTGTGCATTTCTACGGAAGTAATCTGACGGAAACTAAGTGGTTCGGACTGTTTTCTTTCGATGCGTCAGAGCTTCCTATAGTTACAACATATCTTTTATATATTCCTATTTTCTTTATGTTTATAAAGAAACATAAAGAGCTGGGATTTGTGAAGCGTTTTATGATTCCCGGATGTGCTATTTTAGGAAGCTGCTTTATGGTATTTGCAACCATATATGCACATGGAATCCTGCCTGTTAGAGAAGCAAGAGCAGAAGGTGGATTTTCCTGTCCTGTTATCTTTTACATGATAATATTCGCAGTGATTACGATAATAGGAATTATGCTGGACGAAAGCCGCAAAAAGAAGTAAAATAGAATAGAGAAATAGGGCAGAAAAAGGGGGAATACGAATGAATCTCGTTTTTACGGAGCTAGTCCGCTGGGCATTCGTAGCGCTGGCACTATATATTTTGCTCCGATCTATTCTAAGTCTGCTTCGAACCAGAAGCTATGCTGAGGTCTGGGCTTATCTAAATATGCGCACGCTCAGACCTAAGGGGGATGGGCAGATTGAAGTGTCCGAAATCAGTGTTCCGCTGAGTCATTGGGAAAATGTTATCGGCAGAACGAAGAGTTGTGATGTGGATGTGGAAGACGAAACCATGTCGCGCAATCACGGAATTCTCATGCGTGATTCGCAGGGGAGTTGGACATATCAGGATTTGGGATCTAAGAACGGAAGTTATTTGAACGACCATGAAATTACAGAGCCTATGAAGTCTGTTCCTGTAACTTATGGGGACGAGATACGCATGGGTATGACTACTTGTACGCTGTTTCCAATCAGTTTAGAGGAAAAAAATAATAATACTAAACTTCGCCGCTCAGATACGCAGCGCATGTCCGCAGGACCAACATTTGCGGCACTTACGCTGTTTCAGATTTTGGCGGCATTTCAGCTGTGCATGACGGCTGGGGAGGAAAGGATCGCGCCTATTATCATAGGTTTTGCGGGGCTGATTTTAGCTATGTGGATTTACATAATCTTTATGCGCTCCTTTAAGCAGGATGCCTTCGAAATGGATGCCATAGCATTTTTCCTGTCTACGCTGAGTTTGGCTGTGGTAGCATCGTCTAATCCTGATGCTATTAAAAAGCAACTGTGTGCAATTGTTATAGGCGTTATAGCCATGGTTGCAATATGTATGGTGTTGAGAAATTTAGAGATAACGAAGAAGATAAGATGGGTTCTACTGGCAGTATCTGTAGTTATGCTGCTATTTAACCTTCTCTTCGGTTCTCTTGTATTCGGTGCGAAAAACTGGATTTATATAGGCGGAATCTCTTTCCAGCCGTCTGAACTGGTCAAAGTGGCATTTATATGGATTGGCGCTGCGACACTTGATGAGCTGTTCCAGAAGAAAAACCTGTGGGTGTTCATGGCATTCTCAGGATTCTGCTTCTGTTGCTTAGCAGTAATGGGTGACTTTGGTACAGCTATAATTTTCTTTATAACATTTGTGATGATATCTTTCCTGCGAAGCGGCGACTTTTCCAAATTGATATTGATTATGGGAGTAGCCTTTGCAGGGGGACTTTTGATTTTGCGATTTAAGCCTTATGTTGCCGGCAGATTCGCATCATGGGGACATGTATGGGATCCAGAATTTGTAGATGCAGCAGGTTACCAGCAAAGCCGTGCAATGAGTGCGGCTGCCAGCGGAGGTCTTGTCGGTGTAGGCGCAGGCGAGGGCTGGCTGGAAGGCGTTCCGGCGGCTGATACGGACATGGTATTCTGCATGCTTGCTGAAGAATGGGGGCTCATAATCGCTCTGCTCGCAGTTATATGTATTGTAACACTTGCAGTTTTCGCTGTTCTTTCAATAGTGGAAGGAAGATCCACATTCTATACAATCGCAGCGTGCGGCGCTACATCGATGTTTGTATTTCAGACTATGCTAAATGTGTTCGGGTCTGTGGACCTGTTTCCATTTACAGGGGTAACATTCCCATTTGTAAGTAATGGCGGTACAAGCATGATTGTGTGCTGGTGTTTGCTGGCATTCTTGAAATCGGCTGATACACGAGAGCGGGCGAGCATCGCAGTAAAGGCAGGTGTGAGAATATGAAAAAACTGGAACGACGGGCGATATTGTGCCTTCTGTTAGCATCTGTTTTGATATTAGGGTCGATAGTATTCACAGTTCGACTGGGCTTGGAAGGCGGAAAATGGGCGACATTTTATGCAAACGAGCACATATTCAAAAATGGCCTGCTGTCTGTTGGCTCTGTATATGACAGAAATGGAGTTCTTCTTCTGGAAAATGACAGCGATGGACCTCACTACCACGAGGACTCGGCTATAAGAAAGGCAAATCTTCATGTCACAGGCGATATTGGCTGCAATATTGCAACTGGTGCGAATGTGGCATTTCGGAGCAAAATGATTGGTTACAACTTTGTCACCGGTACTAAGGGTGTTTTTCTTGGCATGGGGCGCAGTACTACATTAAGCATAGACTCGAAGCTGAATAAGACTGCATATGGGGCTTTAGCAGGCAGAAACGGACTTGTAGCGGTATATAACTGGAAGACTGGTGAAATTGTCTGCTTAGTAAGTGCGCCATCATTTGACCCTGCGGATTCTTCAGCAGCTTCTTCTGCAGCATCTGGTGCATATATGAATAAGGCAGTTTCATCTACATTGCCGCCAGGTTCAATTTTTAAGCTGGTAACATCGGCTGCAGCCATTGAGAACATATCGGGGCTGGACGACTGGACTTTTCAGTGTACCGGGCGATATGAAGTGGAAGGTGAGTATGTAACCTGCCAGTATGCACACGGTCAGCAGAACTTTGAGGACGCTCTCAAGAACTCCTGCAACTGTGCATTCGCAGAACTTACTCTTATGATAAGCACAAAAGCTATGGAAGAATGTGTAGAAAATTTAGGTCTGACATCTTCATATGATATAAACGGAATAGCTTCAGCGGCAGGTTCTTTTGAATTTCAGGCTGCAAGTATAAACAGAGCATGGGCAGGAATCGGACAGTATAACGACCAGCTCAATCCTCTGTCTATGATGGTATATATGGGAGCTATCGCAGGAGGCGGAAGTGCGGCTAAGCCTGTGCTTTTGAAAGGAAGTCGTGCTTCTGATGTAAACTTGCTTTCTGAAGAAACTGCTTCGGAATTGAAATCTATGATGAGAAATAATGTGGTTTCTAACTATGGTGATGGAAACTTCCCAGGGCTGAAGCTTCATGCTAAGACTGGTACTGCTGAAGTTGGCAGCGGCAGAAGTCCACATGGGTGGTTCACCGGATTCAGTGGTGATTATGCATTTATCGTCTGTGTAGAAAACGGCGGAAGCGGCATAGGTGCGGCTGCGCCTGTTGCTAATGCTGTATTGCAGGAACTGGTGAAGGAATAGAAAAACTAAATTAAAAAGCAAAAAATAAAATACCTCGGAAGTGCAATTCCTTGCACTATCCGAGGTTTTTTTTCGCACTATTCCAGAGATTCTCCAGAAACATATTCGATAAATCCCTTCGCATTTGCCGAACCGATATTGAATGTGTGCTTCTTTCCTGACAGGGAAATGTACAGATATCCATTATCGCTTACGCCGAACTGAATTTGCGTATTAGTCGGATTGCTCGAAGAGGTGAACAGAGCCTTGCTGTTTCCATTGCTGAAATTGCTGTAAGAAGCGCGCTCTGCATTTTTCTGATCTAAAAGATAAGTCCATGCTGCACTGTTGATGTTCACTGAATAATTGTGGTTGGAGGAATATCCAACTTTCGAAATCTGACAGCGAACGGAGCCGGAGAAGGAAATATTTCCTTCAAGACCTAAATCTGAAACCAGTTCTCCCAGAGAAGAAGGTGAGTAATCAGGGTTTGCATAAACCAGAGGCTGATCGAATCCTTCCACATCAAGGGCAACCATAGCAGCAGATGATACATTCCTAACCTTATGCACTGTAGCTGTAAGCTGAGCTGCATTAGTAGTAGAAGTCTGCGGAAGCTGGATTGTCACAGTTTCGATGGTAGCACCCACATCAGAGCGGGAAAGCGTATTCTCAACTACATAATTGCTGCCGGAAACGGAGATTGAAGCAACCTGACTTGTAGAGATAATCTCATTAGTCCATGGAATCTCAGTAGAACCAGATGCTCCAGGTGTTATCTTACCATTGTCTACCGGCTTGGAAGAAGAGGAATTGTCTTTTCCAGATGGAGTATCGCTGGAAGTATTCTTATCCTTGTTGGAATCTGAACCATTGGAATCAGACTTGTGAGAGTCTGTAGAGTTCTTGTTTTCATCAGCATCAGGCGCCTTATCCTTATTCTTGTTATCTGAATCATCTTTAGACTTAGATTCATCAGGTGCAAGCTTATCTTCGTCGCCATCTGCTGGTTCTGCATCAGCAGATCCGTCAGGATAAGTACCGTCTTCATCAGATGGATTTGTACCAACAACCGGGGTCTGTGGGCCTACCGCCTGGTGGAATAAATCCTTCATATCGTCTGCATTATCTCCGGTACCGATCAATGCGAACGTGGATATTAAAACAACTATGCTGGCGGCAACCGCAGTGCCGTAGTACCATATTGACTTGTTCTTTTTCTTGGACCCTCTTCGGGTCTGCGCAAAATGTTTTCTTGGGGTGGATTCCAATTCTGCCAGAGCAGCCTCTTCCGCATCTAATTCATCGTCATCATCAAATAAATCAAATGATGTGATTTCAGGTGTGCGGAAAGGAATCACAT
>CAZLJV010000103.1:0-6086 GCA_964559965.1 uncultured Oscillospiraceae bacterium
GTATAAGGCTGTAGACGGAAGCAAGGCATATGAGGGAGAACTCGTAGGTCTGGTTGACGGCAAGATTGTAATCAAAGATGTAAATGGTAAAGAAATAGAGTTTGACAGAGCCCAGGTTGCTAAGACTCGCCTGGCTGTTGTGTTCTAAGGAGGTAATAAAAAAAATGAACAAGGAATTTATTCAGGCAATCGAAGACCTGGAGAAAGAAAAGCAGATTTCTAAAGATGTCTTAATCGATGCTATCGAATCTGCACTGGTTTCCGCATATAAAAAGAACTATGGAACTTCTCAGAATGTACGCGTAAATATCGACCGTGAAAATGGCGATATCGATGTATTCATGCGTATGGAAATCGTAGAAGATGATGATTTCTATGATGATATGACACAGATCACCATCGAAGAAGCTCGCGAAATCGACTTCCGTTATGAAGTTGGCGATGCAATCGAATATCAGGTTACTCCGAGAGATTTCGGAAGAATCGCTGCACAGACTGCTAAGCAGGTTGTAGTACAGAGAATTCGTGAAGCAGAAAGAGGAATGATCTTCGATAACTTCATCACTCGTCAGGGTGAAATCATGACTGGTCAGGTTCAGAGAATCAGCAACGATACCATGTTCATCTCTATCGGCAGAACAGAAGGTATTCTGGCTGCAACAGAAAGAGTTCCAGGCGAAACATATAAGATGAATGACAGACTGAAGGTTTACATCATGGATGTAAAGAAGACTAACAAGGGACCTCAGGTATTCCTGTCCCGTTCCCATCCAGGTTTAGTTAAGCGTCTGTTTGAACTGGAAGTACCTGAAATCGGTGATGGCACAGTAGAAATAAAGGGTATCGCAAGAGAAGCTGGTTCCAGAACTAAGATGGCTGTATATACACAGTTTGAAAATGTAGACCCAGTTGGTGCATGCGTAGGTACTAGAGGTGCAAGAGTTCAGGCAATCGTTGACGAACTCCACGGTGAAAAGATCGACATCATCACTTGGAGTGAAGATCCTCAGGTTCTGATTGCAAACGTACTGTCCCCAGCTAAGGTTGAAAAGGTTCTGGTAGCAGAAAACGGCGAAAAGTCTGCAACAGTAGTTGTTCCAGATTATCAGCTGTCTCTGGCAATCGGTAAGGAAGGTCAGAATGTTCGTCTGGCAGCTAAGGTTTCCGGATGGAAGATTGATATCAAGAGCCACACTCAGTATGAAGCAATGCAGAAGGCAGCAGTTGAAGAAGCAGCTGAAACTGCAGAAGCAGTTGAAATTCCTGAAATCGTAGAAATCGAGGAGGCATAAACCTTGATGAAGGAACGAAATGTGCCCATGAGACGCTGCATAGGATGCATGCAGTCCCGTGAAAAATCTGAATTAATCAGAATTGCAGGATATGAAGGGCAGCTGACCCTGGATCCACAGGGAAGAGCTAAGGGCCGAGGCGTGTATCTTTGCCGCGACAATCGAGACTGCTGGGCTAAAGCAGACAAGAGAAGGGCAATCGAACGCAATTTTGACATGCCGGTGACAGCTGAGATGAAGGGCGAAATATTCCGCCAGCTGGAGGAATATGCCGATGGAAAATAAAGTACTCAGCTACATGGGTTTTGCGGCGAAAGCCAGAAAACTGGTCACAGGATACAATACTTGTATCTACATGATGGAAAAAAGAAAACTCAGACTGCTCATTTTGACTGAGGATTTAGCAGAAAACTCCGTAAAAAAAATGGTTTCTGCCGCAGGGAAGCACAAGGTTCCTTATGTAATCTTCGGAACGAAAGAGCAACTGTCTAAAATAACCGGAAACGTCGATAAGGGAATTTTCGGCGTGACCGATGATAATTTTGCAAACGTTATAGCTAAAGGGATTGAAGCAATTCAGTCAGAACAGTAAGGAGGGTTCGAATGGCAACAGACAACAAAGAAACTAAAATTGTGAAGGCCGCTCCTAAAAAAGCGGATAGCCATCAGGACGAACAGCCGCGTGTAACGGTAAAAGCTGCGGTAATCCCGCAGAGAAATACAAAGAAAACACAGACAAAGACTACATCTGCAGGAAATGACAGACCTACTCAGAGACCACCGATGGGTAAGCCTGTTGCAAACAAGGACTTAGAAGGGCGTCATCGTCCGCCTATGGGCAAGCCGGTTGTATCCAAAGAAGTAGCAGAAAGAGGACAGATGAAAGAAACTCCAGAGGTGAAGCCAGCTGCAGAAAAGGTGGTTTCCGAAGCACCTGCAGCAGAGCCGAAGGCAGCTGAAGTGAAGACAAATGATAATGCTAACGCAGATTTCGCTGCAAAATCTCCTCGTCAGAACAGCGACAGACGCGAAGGTCGTGGTCAGAGAAATGACCGTGACGGAAGAAACGGCGACAGACCAAACCGTGAAGGTTGCGGTCAGAGAAACGACCGTGACGGAAGAAATGGCGACAGACCAAATCGTGACGGACGCTTCCAGGGCAACCGTGATGGACAGGGCAATCGTGACAATCGTGGACAGAGAAATGATCGTGACGGAAGAAATGGCGACAGACCAAACCGTGATGGACGTTTCCAGGGCGACCGTGACCACCGTGGACAGAGAAACGATGGCAGAGGCGGCGACAGACCACAGGGCGGAAGACCGCAGAGAAGCGAAAGACCTTCCGACAAGCCTAAGCTGGAAACAAAGACAGGAGCTCGTAAGCCTGAAAGACTGGCAGCTCATGACAAGGAAAGAGATAAATTCGCTAAGTTAGAAAATGGCGGAAATAACGGAAAGAAGAATAAGCAGAAAATCCAGGAACGTTCCCTGGAAAAGCAGGCTAAGCCAAAGAAGCATAACAAACCAAAGCCTGTAGTAGAAGAGGTAGAAGAAATGGAACCATTACCAGAAGGTACAACTGTAGTTACAGTTCCTATCACTGTAGCTGGTTTTTGTGAACAGGTAGGAATTTCCACTTCTCAGGTTATCATGGCACTGATGAAGATGGGTATTATGGCCAACATTAACCAGAACATTGATGAAGACACGGTAATGATTCTGGCCGATGAATTAAAGATTAGCGTAGCAGTAGGCAAGGTAGAAGAAGAGGATGAAGAAGAAGGTCTGGAAGACTTCGAAGATAAGGAAGAAGATCTGAAGCCTCGTCCACCAATCATCACCGTTATGGGTCACGTAGACCACGGTAAGACATCTCTGCTGGACGCAATTCGTAAGACAAATGTAACAGTATCCGAAGCTGGTGGTATCACTCAGCACATCGGTGCATCAGAAGTTACAATCAATGGACAGAAGATCGTATTCCTGGATACACCAGGTCACGAAGCATTTACAGCAATGCGTGCTCGTGGTGCACATGTAACAGACATCGCAGTATTAGTAGTTGCTGCTGATGACTCTGTAAAGCCACAGACAATCGAATCTATCAGCCATGCTAAGGCTGCAGGCGTTCCAATCATCGTAGCAATCAACAAGTGCGATAAGCCGGCAGCAGATCCAGAAAGAGTAAAGCTGGACCTGATGGAACATGGTATCGTAGTGGAAGATTACGGTGGAGAAACAATCGCAGTTCCTGTATCCGCAAAGAAGGGCGAAGGCATCGTAACCCTGCTGGAAATGATTTTGCTGCAGGCAGAAATGCTGGAACTGAAGGCAAATCCAAACAGACTTGCAACCGGTTCTGTAATCGAAGCAAGACTGGATAAGAATAAGGGTCCTGTTGCTACCCTGCTGGTAAACAACGGTACTCTGAAGAGCGGTATGAGCATCGTAGCAGGTACTAGCTACGGCAGAATCCGTCTGATGACAAACTACAAGGGCGATACAATCAAGAAGGCAGGTCCTGCTACTGCGGTAGAAATTCTGGGTCTGTCCGAAGTTCCAGAAGCTGGTGACATGTTCAATGCAGTTAAGGACGATAAGCTGGCTAAGGAAATCGCAGAAAACAGAAAGATTAAGCTGAGAGAAGAGATTTTGGCAAGAAATGCTGCTACAACTCTGGAACAGCTGTTCAGCCAGATTCAGGAAGGCGAAACTAAGGACCTGAACCTGATCATCAAGGGTGACGTAAACGGTTCCGTAGGTGCAATCGTATCTTCTCTGGAAAAGCTGAAGAATGAAAATGTAAGAGTTAAGATTATTCACACAGGTGTAGGTACAGTAAATGAATCCGACGTTTCCCTGGCTGGAACAACCGGATCCATCATCATCGGTTTCAATGTTCGTCCAACTACAGCAGTTCAGACGCTGGCAGACCGTGAAAATATCGAAATCAGACTGTACAGAGTAATCTATGATATTATCAATGACGTGGAAGCTGCTATGAAGGGTATGCTGGATCCAGAATTCAAGGAAGAAGTTCTGGGTAAGGCAGAAGTCCGCAGCACATTTAAGGTTCCAGGCGTAGGTATCATTGCCGGTGCTTATGTACAGGAAGGTAAGATGCAGCGTAATGCAGAAATTCGACTGGTTCGTGATGGTATCGTAGTTCACGAAGGTACTATTTCTTCCCTGAAGCGTTTCAAGGACGATGCGAAGGAAGTAAATCAGGGCTACGAATGTGGTCTGGGTATCGAAAACTACAACGATATCAAGGAAGGCGACATCATCGAATGCTTCCACATGGTGGAAATTGAAAGGAAATAATCGATGGGAAAAGGATATAGACAGGGCCGTTTAGGTGAAGAAATCCGTAAGATTGTAAGCGAAATGCTCATCAGCGGAGTTAAGGACCCTAGACTGTCTGAACGCTTTATCAGTATCTCAGGGGTTGATGTAACCAATGACGGCAGCTATGCTACCTGCTATGTTTCCATTCTGGGAATGAGCCAGGATCCGGAAGTAAGAGCAGCGGAAGCGGCAGATGTTATGGACGGCTTGAACAGTGCTAAAGGCCTGTTCAAGCGCGAAATCAGCCGTAATATCAAGGTTCGCAGAATTCCTGAACTGATTTTTAAGATTGATGAAGCACTGGAATATGGTCGCCATATTTCAGAAGTTATCGCTGGTCTGGGAATCGAAAATTACCAGAGCGACGAAGAAGAAGTCAATACAGAAGACGAAGAATAGTAAGATTGTAAGAAGAATGAGATGAGAGATAACAATACTTTTTCTGAAATCAGCAATATACTGAAGGCTGCAGATTCCGTTCTGATCTATCCTCATGTGAATATGGACGGCGACGCTCTGGGATCTGCTGCGGCAGTTTGCCATGCCTTGCGAATTTTAGGCAAGGAAAGTCACATATTGATAGAGGACGAAATTCCGAGAAATTTAACATTTTTAGATAACGACTACTGCACCCATGATGAAAATATCATCGAGACAGCAGATGTTTCACTGTGCTTAGACTGCGGAGATCTTACGAGATTTTTGAAGCGTAAAGAAAAATTCCTGCAGGGTAAGGTGAGCATTTGCATAGACCATCATCGTACAACAGTACCATTTTGTGATTACAACTATGTAGATCCAGATGCGGCAGCGACAGGTCTGCTGGTATTTCATCTTTTGCAGGAGATGGAAAAAGATACGGAATTTCGCATGGACGAGGAAATTGCCAATGCAATTTTCGCGGCAGTTACAACTGATACGGGGAATTTTCAGTACTCAAATACTAATAAAGAGTGCCATGTAGTGATGGCACAGCTTTACGATTTAGGTGTAGATGTGAGAAAAGTAAGTCAGGAAATCTACGAGTGCATTAGACAGGAGAGAGTTCTTCTGCACAGCATGGCGATGAGCAACATGGAACGATTTGCAGATGGAAAGGCAGCAATCACAGTAGTTACACAGGAAATGCTGAAAAAAACCGGAGCCGGAATGGACGAAACTGAAGGAATTGTAGATCAGCTCCGTGCCATCGAAGGCGTAGAACTTGCAATTTTAGTTAAAGAAGATACTGAGAAACTGAAACTTAGCCTTAGAGCTAAGAGTTGGGGAAATGTGGCTGTTATCGCCGAAAAATTCGGTGGCGGCGGACATACTAAGGCGGCAGGCTGCAGCCTTAAAATGAAGCTGGAAGACGCAATTCCTCTGATTAAGCAGGAAACAGAAGAGTCTCTGAATCTGTATCGTAAGCAATGAAATAACAAGGGAAGATGAAAAAGCATGGTA
>CAZLJV010000104.1:0-4886 GCA_964559965.1 uncultured Oscillospiraceae bacterium
TCCAGACAACATGGCTGCAGGTCCGGCTTCCTATGGTATGACCGATACGATGGGCAGAATGCACTCTGACGCTCAGTTCGCTGGTTCTTCTTCCGTTCCTGCTCATGTAGCTATGATGGGATATGTAGGCATGGGCAACAATCCTATGGTTGGTGCAACTGTAGCTGTAGCTGTTGCTATCGAGGAAGCTGCGAAGTAGTGTAAATTGCACAATCGGGACGAATAGAATAATAGTGATTATAGCACCCTGCGTAGTTGGAAATGACTGCGTGGGGTGCTTTTTATTTCGGCAAATGCGCAACACGCAGGTATCGCTCAATTCCGCCACACAAACTCTCCACAAATATTACAGTTGGCTTGTTCCAGAAAACATGGTATAATAATTAAGTTGGAATTTATCTAAGCAAGATAACGGAGGAAAACATGAAAAAGAGTATTTCACTTCTGGTAGTTCTGGCTCTGATTCTGGGACTGTTCTGGTCTGTTGGAAATAGAGGAGAAAACGAAATTACTGATGAAGAAGCCCTGAAAGTTACCCTTGTCGCATCGTCCGCATTCGATGACAAATCGTTTAATGACGCTGCCAAGGAAGGAACAGAACGACTGAAAGCAGACTTCAATGTGGAGGTAACCTATATAGAATGCAATCACAAAGAACACAAGATGAAGATGATGACTGCCGCCGAATCAGCAGATGTGGTCGTAGCCATCGGAATGGAATGTTACGAAATCGCAGAAGTAGCATTGGAATTCCCAGATGTAAAGTTCATTTGGATTGACAATACAGCCGAAGGCATCGACAGCATTCCGAACCTGCTGTGCATCAAGTACGCACAGAACGAAGGCGCGTTTTTAGCTGGCTATATCGCGGCAAAATCTTCCCAGTCCGGCATCATCGGTGCCATAGGCGGCAACGAAGTCGAGGCAGTCAAGGCATTTATGAGCGGATACCAGCAAGGCGCAGAGTATGCAAATCCGGAAATAGTCGTGAAGACAGATTTTACGCAGGGATATGATAATCCGGAAGCTGGCAGGGTATGTGCATTGAAGATGATAGACGAAGGCGCAGATGTTATCTTTAATGTGGCAGGAAAAAGCGGTACAGGCATCTTCCAGGCAGCTGGGGACAAGGGGATTTTTGCAATTGGCGTCGACACAGATCAGAAGCTGACTATGCCTGAATATGATAATGTGATTTTATGCTCCATGAAGAAAGAAATCGGACAGTCTATTTACGATGAAGTAGTAAAATACATGGAAGACGGCACTTGGAGCGGAGCCAAGGTTGAAATCTGCGACATTGCGAGCGGTTACATTTCCATCGGTTACGGAAATGAAGAAAGCAAGCAGCTTGTGAGCGAAGAACTTCGTGCGGAAGTAGATGCACTGGCAGAAAAGATTCAGGCTGGAGAAATTGAAATTGCAAATTAAATCGCAGATGGAGTGAGCGAGGAATAGTTTCTCACGGAAATTACACGAAAAAAACATGGAACTGAATTTGGTTCTATGTTAAAATGAAAAAGATTATAATGCTTTATTTTAAAGAAGGGAATTTATATGAAAAAGATTGTATCCATGATGCTGGCGCTGGTGCTGGTTTTTGGGCTTTTTGCTATGACCGGCTGCGGCAGTGAAAAATTAGCTAATGACTATGATGGTTTGACTTTATCCGAGTATATCACACTTCCGGACTACGAGTCTTACACAGTTGGATCTCCTGTAGAAGCTGATATCACTGAAGATGAGATTGAAGCTGAAATCCAGTCTGCTCTTGAAGCAGCTAAGACTCAGGAAGATGTAACTGAAGGAACTGTTGAAGAAGGCGATACGCTGGTAATCGATTTTGCAGGTACTCTGGCAGATGGTTCTACTGTAGATGGAATGAATGCTACAGACTATCAGTTAGGACCTATTGGTGACGCAGGCTTTATCGACGGTTTTGAAGATGGCCTGGTTGGTGCAGAGATTGGTGATAAGGTAACTCTGGATTTACAGTTCCCAGACCCTTATGAAAATAATACAGATCTTTCTGGTCAGGACGTTACATTCGAAGTAACTATCAAGAGCAAGAAGGTTGAAGTTATTCCAGAATTAAATGATGAATTCGTTGCTGCTAACAGCGAGGTAAAGACTGTTGAAGAATACCGTCAGTTTATTAAGGAAGAACTGGCGCTGGCTGATTATGAAAGCCAGATGTATGATCTGAAGCAGGAACTGTACGAAAAAATCCTGGAAGAAACTGAACTTGTTAAGTATCCAGAAGATATTGTGGATGCGAAGATCACGAAGCAGTCTGCTGATTATAAAGCTATGGCTTCTACTTATGGCTATGAAGATTGGGATTCGTTCCGTGATGAATATTTCCAGATGGATCAGGCTGAATTCGATGAAAACCTGAAGCTGTATGTTCAGTCCACAGTTAAGGCTGAAATGGTAATCTATGCTATAGCTGAAAAGGAAGACATTAGTCTGACTGAAGCACAGTATGAAGAAGAACTGCAGGATATGCTGGAAAATGCAGGATTCGAAAGCGATGCAGCATTTGAATCTTATGCAGGCATGGGAATTCGTGAATATGCGGACTCTTATGATATGGACAGAGATATTCTTCTGACCAAGTGGCTGGATGTTGTTTATGAACGCCTGGCTAACAAATAAAAAAACAATATAATTTAAAATCAAGCATTAAGTGAGAAGCTGTTTTGCAGCTGGTATGTGCCAGCCGCTAAACAGCTTCTTTTCATTGTGTGCCTTCCCTTCATATTTTCGGAGGAAGGCGAATATAAATATAAAAAACAAAGGGGGAATTTTAGATGATAAGTACGGACAAACTGAAGAATAAAGAAGTGATTAATATATTTGATGGAAAGAGCATAGGATTTGTCAGCGATATTGAGGTAGATTTGGAAAAAGGTGTAATCGATGGGATCGTGATTCCGGGAAACAAGGGATTACGCAGCTTTTTTAACTTGGGAAAATCCGAGGCCGATACGGTTATAAAATGGGAAAAAGTTCGTACAGTAGGCGATGATGTGATTTTGGTAGATGTGGAGGGGTATTGAATCCAGATACAAGATGTAGTATAATAAGGGCAAATAAGTCGAATCAATTGTATAATCTATGGAGGTAATGAAATGAAGTGTCCATTTTGTGATAGTCCGGATACGAAGGTAATCGACTCCAGACCGACAGATGAAGGATATGCAATCCGCCGCCGGAGAGGCTGCGATCGCTGTAATAAAAGGTTCACCACTTATGAAAAGGTGGAGGAAATGATTTTGATGGTTGTGAAGAAGGACGGCAAGCGTGAAGCCTTCGACAGAAATAAACTTTTGCGTGGTATCGCTCGTGCCTGTGAAAAGCGGCCGGTTTCTTTAGCGACTATGGAAACCATGGTGGAGGAAATCGAGCGCAAACTGAACAACTATATGGAAAAGGAAATCCAGAGCGAATTTGTAGGCGAGCTTGTTATGGACGAGCTTAAAAAGGTGGACGAGGTTTCCTATGTCCGCTTCGCTTCGGTATATAGACAGTTTACAGATGTAAATACATTTATGAAGGAAATAGAAAAGCTCGTGAACGGGCAGAAATAGAAAGACGAGGAAAAATTAAGATGAAATCCATTTATAAAATTGCAATCGACGGGCCCAGCGGTGCAGGTAAATCCACAATTGCCAAGGCTGTAGCAGCTAAACTGGGAATCGACTACATAGACACTGGCGCCATGTACCGAGCAATCGGTTTGAAGATGAAGCGCCTGGGAATCGAGCCGGTGGAAGGTAGGGAACTTCAGGAAATGTTAGACAGTACAGAAATAGATTTCCACAAGGGAGATGTGATTTTGGACGGAGAAATCGTAAACGATGCCATCAGAACACCTGAAATGTCCATGGCTGCGTCCGCATGCTCCGCACTTGCCATTGTGAGAAAGAAATTAGTAGAGCTGCAGCGCAAGATGGGCGAAACCAAATCCGTTATAATGGACGGCCGTGACATTTGCGAAGTCGTTCTGCCAGACGCAGAATACAAATATTACCTGACGGCATCTGCTGAAATCCGCGCGAAACGACGCACCGCAGAACTTTTGGAAAAGGGTCAGGATGTGAGCTACGAGCAGGTTTTGGCGGATATCAAGCAGCGCGACTATAACGACATGAACCGAGATGTAACGCCGCTGAGAAAGGCTGCCGACGCTGTGGAAATCGATAGCACCAGCCAGACAATAGATGAAGTTGTGGCGAAAATTTGTGCACCAATTCTGGGATAATTCTTGGATAAAATATGCCCTCGCAGGGAACGATAACTGCGGGGGTATTTTTATGTTTTCGATGGAAATGAATGGGCAGGGTCAGCAGGCACGAAGTCGGGTTCGCATCAAAATCTTTCTCGTCGTACTCTTTCTCGCATGGATTTTGCTGGTTATGCGGCTGTATTACTGGCAGATTTTGAGCCATGATGAATTGTCGGATATGGCGGCATCACAGTATCAGGTGGTGGTGGAAGGAATGGATACGAGGGGTGTGATTTTAGATCGCAACTTGCAGCCTCTGACTGGTGGTTCTTCGAAATATTATTTTTTTATACAAAAGAGCAGGATTGATTCTAAAGCCAAGCAGCTCCTGGCACAGATGAATGCAGAAGATGGCACTGGAGCGGCAAGCAAATCTAACTATAAGATGTTTTTATCGGAGAGTTTGGACGAAGAAATCAGCACGGTGCTTCGAGAGGAATATGGTGCGTATGTTTTTTGTGGTGCAAGTAGGTATCAGGACGAGCAGATTGCCTGCCATCTGATAGGGTATCTGAATCAGTCGGAAAACCGCGGTGTGTCGGGTCTGGAGCTGCTTTACGAAGACGAAATCGGTGACGACGGCAGGGTGCTGGCG
>CAZLJV010000104.1:4896-6056 GCA_964559965.1 uncultured Oscillospiraceae bacterium
CAGGAGGGCAGGCGGCAGCTGAAATCGCACCAGATTGTGACGACTATCGACAAGTCCTTGCAAAAATTCTGCGAAGGTGCGCTGACCGAGGCGTGCGGTGCTGCCACCTCTGCGGCAGCATCGTGTGCCAGCTCAGCTACGGGCGGTGCCGTGCTTGTATCAGAAAGCGAAAGTGGTGAGATTCTGGCGTGGGCATCATATCCTTGTTTTAATCCAAACAAAATCGACGAGTATCTGACAGCAGACGGTACTAATTTAGTCAACAAGTGTATACAAAGTGCTTATGCACCTGGATCAGTGTTTAAGATTGTAGTAGCAGCGGCGGCGCTTGAAGAAGGACTGGTCGGCGAAAGTGCAGCTGGAGCGGGTGCAGCTGGCGAATTTAATCAATACTACTGCACCGGAACCACGCAGGTCAATGGAATTTCATTGGGTTGCCAAGCTGGACCGGAAGGCGGCCACGGAGTAGTGGACTTGTCTAAAGCCATGGCTGTATCATGCAACTGTTACTTCGCAGAGCTTGGCGCACGCCTTGGAAATGAAAAGATTTTATCTATGGCGAAACGTCTGGGATTCGGTGAGCTTGTGTTCCACAGTTTCCAAGAGGAAATCTCTGGATATCTTCCAGAGGCAACTTCCTGTGGGCCTTGGGACACTTCCAACTTGTCCATCGGGCAGGGAAATCTGCTCGTTACGCCGGTTCAGATTCATCAGATGATGTCAGCAGTTGCGGCTGGCGGCGTGGTCAATACACTCCATGTGTTACAGAGCAGCTCGAGTGATTCGGGAGATAGTTCGGGATATGCCGGCGGCTTAAGCGGCGTTCTCTCAGCTTCCGTTTCACGTCAGCTTTCTGAAATGCTTCAAGCTGTAATGACGGAGGGAACGGGGGCAAGTTTGTGCAGCAATCTGTCCAGAGAAAAAGTGGTTATAGGTGGAAAGACTGGAACAGCCGAGGCAAACACAGACGGTAAGAGTGTAAATCACTGCTGGGTGAGCGGATTTTGCGGGGAAAAGGAAGGACAAGAAAAAACTGAGCAAACATTCGTCATCACGGTGCTAATAGAAGACGGAACGTCTGGCTCAGCCTCGGCAGGGCCTGTTTTCGAGAAAATTTGCGAATATCTCATGGTCAGGTCCGATATTTTATAATTATATAT
>CAZLJV010000105.1:0-5989 GCA_964559965.1 uncultured Oscillospiraceae bacterium
GAAGAGCGAAACTGCTGCGATAAGTAAAATAATCAGGACAGCACCTGCAATGAGCCAGTGCTTTTTATCCCACTTTTTCATAATATTGTTTTTTCTCATATCCTTTTACCCACCTGTCTTTTATAGTGTTAAACGCAATTTGTACAAAAATAAAAACTAAAAGTATGTCTTCAAAAAAGACCGAATATATGATAGCATATTTTTAGCGAAAAGGACAGCTTTTCATAAAAAAATCACAAATTCTTTTCATAATGTAATGACGCAGACGAATGGGGAGGCAGAAATGAAACTGGAAGGAAGAAATGTATACCTGAGAGAAAGTAAATTTGATGACTGCACAGATTTTGCGAAGTGGGAGCAGCGCCCGGAAGTAACTGAATTTTTCACAATCGACAAGTCGAGAAACTACGAGGAGGTCGTGCGCGAATTCATAGAACGCCAGCCTGATCCGACACAGGTGCAGCTGACAATATGCAGCAAGGAAACTGATGCTCCGATAGGGCGAATTTACATAAGCAGAATCGACAAACATTATGACTCTTTAGACATTACTCGCATATATATTGCAGAAAAACAGATGAGAGGCCGTGGATTAGGGGAAGATGCACTGAGACTTGTGCTTGATTATGCCTTTAATGTTTGCGGATGCGAGAGGGTTACTTTGGACTATTTTACAGGAAATGAAATCGCAAGCTCTCTCTATCGCAAGGTTGGTTTCGTAGATGAAGGCACCATGCGCCATGGCGGAAAAAAGGACGGGAAGTATGTGGATTTGCATCTTATGTCGATGCTCAAAGAAGAGTATATGTCAAGTGGGTATTGCAAAAAATAAAAAAATATATTTATTTTCACGCCCTTGACTTTTCGCCCATCTGGTATATAATCATTAAAGTCGCTACAAGATATAGTGTGTCGTGTGGTGACATTTTGTATGTTTAAGTTAAGTTTTATTATATATAATGCAGAAAATGCAAGAAATGTAAAAGAGGGAGCTACATGAACAGAATCAGACAGATTGTAAAAAGAGACGGCAGAACAGTTCCATTCGATGTGGACAAGATTGCCGATGCGATTTTTAAAGCCGCACAGGTTCTGGGTGGCAGAGACAGAGAAATGTCTCGTGAGCTGGCGCAGGAAGTGCAGAACTACTTGCTGGATATGTGCCATAATACAATTCCTACTGTGGAACAGATTCAGGATGCGGTTGAGAAGGTGCTGATCGAAGCGGGTCATGCTCGTACTGCGAAGGAATTCATCTTATACCGTGCAGAAAGAACGCGTGTAAGAGACATGAATACCAAGCTGATGAAGATTTACGAAGATCTGACTTTTAAGGAAGCCAGAGAAAACGAAATTAAGCGTGAGAATGCTAATATCGACGGCAACACAGCTATGGGAACTATGCTGAAGTATGGTTCTGAAGGTGCGAAGGAATTC
The DNA here is from genome assembly GCA_964559965.1 of uncultured Oscillospiraceae bacterium. GTDB lineage: Bacteria > Bacillota > Clostridia > Peptostreptococcales > Anaerovoracaceae > RGIG7179. Next base: position 1,438 of record CAZLJV010000105.1, read on the forward strand.
TATAAGATGTATGTTATCGACCCTAAGCATGTAAAGGCGCATGAAGAAGGTGATATTCATATTCATGACATGGACTTCTATACACTGACTATGACATGCTGTCAGATCGACCTGGTGAAGCTGCTTGAAAACGGATTTTCCACAGGTCATGGTCATCTGAGAGAGCCTAATGATATTGAAAGCTATGCAGCACTTGCTTGTATTGCAATTCAGTCAAACCAGAACGACCAGCACGGCGGACAGTCTGTACCTAACTTTGATTATGGTATGGCTCCAGGTGTTCGTAAGGCATACAAGAGACTTTACAGAAACAATTTGGGAAAGATGCTCGATTTCCTTCACGATATTACTGATGGTGTAGATCAGGTGAAGGCAATCGGTAAGAAAATAGAAGAAGAATATGGTGTAGAACCTTGCATGGCATGGGACAACAACTATAAGGAACTGGAACTGGAAGAACTGAAGAAGTTAGTGAGCGAAGAAGATGCGCGTCATATGCAGGATCGTTCCACAGTTTATGCAAATAAGGAAATCGTAAGAAAGACTTATCAGGCTATGGAAGCATTCGTACACAACCTGAATACAATGCATTCCAGAGCAGGCGCACAGGTTCCATTCAGCTCCATCAACTACGGAACTGATACATCTCCAGAAGGCCGTCTGGTAATCGAATCTGTAATGAAGGCTACAGAAGCAGGTCTGGGATTTGGTGAAACTCCTATTTTCCCAATCCAGATTTTTAAGGTAAAGGAAGGCGTAAATTACAATCCTGAAGACCCTAACTACGATCTGTTTAAGCTGGCATGCAGAGTCTCCGCAAAGCGTCTGTTCCCGAACTTCTCCTTCTTAGATGCACCTTTCAACAAGCAGTACTATATCGAAGGTCATCCGGAAACAGAATGTGCATACATGGGCTGCAGAACAAGAGTAATCGGAAATGTGTATGACCCGACAAGAGAAATCGTATACGGAAGAGGTAATCTGTCCTTTACTTCCATCAACCTGCCTCGTCTTGCAATCAAGGCGAAGGGTGACATCGACTTCTTCTTTGAAGGACTGGACCGCATGATTGACCTTGCGATCGCTCAGTTAAATGACAGATACAAGATTCAGTCCAAGAAAAAGGTTAAGAACTTCCCATTCCTGATGGGACAGGGAATCTGGATTGATTCCGAAAAGTTAGGACCTGAAGATACTATTGAAGAGGTTATTAAACACGGTACGCTGACAGTAGGCTTTATCGGACTTGCAGAATGTCTGAAGGTTCTGACTGGCAAGCACCACGGTGAAAGCAAGGAATCCCAGTCTCTGGGTCTTGAAATCATCGGATACATGAGAAAGAGAATGGATGAAGAGGCTAGAAGAACTGGTCTGAACTGGTCACTGATCGCAACACCGGCAGAAGGTCTGTCAGGTCGTTTCGTGAGAATTGACCGTGAAAAGTTTGGTGTTATTCCAGGCGTTACAGACCGTGAATATTACACAAACAGCTTCCATATCCCTGTATATTATGAAATTAACGCATTCGACAAGATCCGTCTGGAAGCACCATATCATCAGCTGACAAACGGTGGTCATATTTCATATATCGAACTGGACGGCGATCCAATGAAGAATCTGGAAGCCTTTGAAAAAGTTGTACGCTTCATGAAGGAAGAAGGAATCGGATATGGCTCCATCAACCATCCAGTAGACCGTGACCCATGCTGTGGTTACACGGGAATTATCGACAATGAGTGTCCGCAGTGTCACAGAAAGGAAGACGATGGAAATGTTGGATTCGAAAGAATTCGACGCATTACAGGCTACCTTGTAGGCACGATGGATCATTGGAATAATGCTAAATCTGCAGAAGAAAAAGACCGCGTAAAGCATAGCGTAAATACCGGTCTGGAGCAGCTGTAATGGCACCGCTCAGCAAAATCCGCATAGCCGGCGTCGTTCGGGAGTCAATCGTAGATGGCCCCGGCCTGCGGTTTGTGGTTTTCTGTCAGGGCTGCCCCCACGGCTGCGATGGCTGTCATAACCCGGCCACCCATGACTTTCATGGCGGTTATGACTGCGAAATCGAAAAGATTCTAAATGCCATAGAATCTGATCCGCTGCTGGATGGAGTTACATTCAGCGGAGGAGAACCGTTGTGCCAGCCAGAAGGATTTTTGGAACTGGCACAGGAAATCCGAAAGAGATTTCCTAAACTGAACATACTGATTTTTACAGGATATACCTACGAACAGCTTCAGCCAATGTGCGAAAGAAACAGTGCATTGAAGCAACTGCTCGACTTATCCGATTATCTCATCGACGGACGCTATGATAAGGAGAAACGAGATCTTACGCTTCGTTTCCGCGGCAGCCAAAACCAGAGAATAATCGATATGAATGAAACCCGCAAGGCAGGAGAAATCGTTTTGGCCGAAAAATATCAGTAAAATCTACATTATTTTGAAAAAAACACTTGAAATTGTTGTAGAATTCGTGTATAATATCGTTTGTTCGAGTGTTGACAAAACTCGGATAAAAAATTTGAAACAATGCTATACGCTTGAATATATCAAAGGAGGTGCGGTAGATGTCAAGAAAATGTGAAATTTGTGGTAAGGGACAGGTATCCGGAAACGCTGTATCCCACTCTAACAGACACACAAGAAGAAAATGGAATGCTAACATTCAGTCTGTAAGAGTAGCAGAAGAAAACGGAACCGTTAGAAGAGCGAATGTATGCACAAGATGCATCAGATCTAATAAAGTAAACCGTGCCATCTAATTAGAAAAAACAAAACCCCGACGCCAGGCCAGCGTTCGGGGTTTTTTCGTGCAAAAAATCAAGGGCGCATAAGAGTAAAACCACATATAATCAAAACTACGCCAAGCAGAACTATCCATGCCTTGGGAGGAAGAAAAAAGGCACATACAGTAACCACACCAAATACAAGCAAGATGAAACCTATATCCTTAGTTTCCTTACAGGGTTCGAAGCATTTACGCTTGCGATGTCTTTGATTCATATTTTACACCCCCTTATATTTGCCCTTTGATATTCTATGAAAAAGGTTCGTAATTTGTGCTCAGATATGATAAAATATATAGCAAGTACGAAACTGAAAGGAAGAGACGAGATGGAACGCACAAATGAAAAAGGTACCATTAAAATAAATCATACTATCTTCGGAAGAATGCTGCATGAAGCCATTAAGCTGACAGATGAACACGCATTTGTCGCATCTGAAAAAGGCAAGCTGTTGTCAGGAATAAGGGGAAACAGCCCTGCACCGGGCGAAATCGGAGATAATATGGTTTTAGAGGAAGAAGATGGAGCTATCTATGTGGAATTCTATATCATAATGCTTTTCGGTGCCAGCATCGGAAAATATACAAAAATCATCCTCGACTGCATGGAACAGAAGCTGAAAGAGTTATTCCCATGCCAACCATGCCGAATTGTGCTGAATGTGGTAGGCGTAAAATCTAAGCAGATTGCACCGAGAGACATTCAAGTAGAGCGAAAATGGGGTTGAAGATGGAACTGAATATGAAACTTAGCGACAGCGTATCTAAAGTTAAAGGTATCGGCCCGAAGAAGACCGAGCTGCTTCAGAAACTGAAAATAGAGACCATCGAAGACCTTCTGTATTTCTTTCCGCGAAAGTATGAAGATAGGACTAAAATCTGGGAAATTGCAGAAGCGCCCCTTGAAAAAGACGTGCTGATATGCGGCCGTGTAATCACTCGAAAGGTTCCAGGCCCATATGCTCGCAAAGCACCTATGCGTGTGCAAATTGAAGATGAAACTGGCACATGCGAACTTATGTTCTTTAACGCACGCTTTTTATCAGGTAATTTTCAAATCGGCGAAGAATATACGCTTTTCGGTAAAATTCTTATGAAAAATGGAAAGCGACAGATGGTACATCCTGAATTCCATAAAAAAGGTGCTAAAGATGATGTCAGAGGAATCCTGCCCGTTTATCCGCTTACAGAAGGAATCAGTCAGTCGCAGATGCGAAGCTGGCAGATGGCAGTTAAAGATTCGGCGAAACAAGTTGAGGAGTGGCTTCCTAACGCAGTGATAATGACGCAGCACCTTTGTAGCCCGTCGTATGCCATCGAAAATATCCATTTTCCATCAGAAAGACGAAGAGTGCAAGAAAGCCGGTTCAGGTTGGTATTCGAGGAACTTCTGATATTGCAGACGGGACTTTTGTATATAAAAAAGGGGAGAAGTAATCAGGCTGAAGGCGTTTCTCTTCCCCAAAAAGTGTCTGTGCAGCCATTTCTCGACAAGCTTCCTTTTCAGCTGACTGAGGGGCAGGCGAGAGTCTGGGGCGAGATCGAGGAAGATTTGTGCTCCTTTAAGCCTATGAACCGTCTGGTTCAGGGCGATGTAGGCTCCGGCAAAACCGTAGTCGCTGAGCTTTCCATGTATAAAACGGCAAAATCCGGCTATCAGGCGGTTATGATGGCTCCAACTGAGCTGCTTGCGAAACAGCATCTAAAATCGCTCAGACGGGATTTAGAGCCTCTTCAGCTGCGTGTTGAACTGCTTTCCGGA
>CAZLJV010000106.1:0-5949 GCA_964559965.1 uncultured Oscillospiraceae bacterium
GGATACGAAAATATAAAAAAATTAATAATTTATAATTGACCATTCATTTGGAGTTTAGGAGGAAAAAAATGGCGATTAAAGTAGGTATTAGTGGTTTTGGCAGAATTGGCAGAGTAGTGATTCGTGCAGCAATGGATATGCCCGAAATTGAAATTGCAGGTATCAATGTGCGTAATGCAGATCTGGAATATCTGGTGTACCAGTTAAAGTATGACTCTACTTTCGGCAGATTCCCAAGAAGTCTGGACGTTTATGAAGACGGTATTGTAATTGACGGAAAGAAGGTTCCTGTTTACAGCGAATCTGAAGCAATCAACATTCCATGGACTGAATGCGGTGCAGAATACATCGTGGAAGCAACTGGTGCATACGTTACTACAGAAAAGGCTATGGATCACATCAAAGCTGGCGCAAAGAAGGTTATCATCTCTGCTCCTGCTAAGGACAAGGAAACTCCTACTTTCGTATATGGTGTAAACCATCAGGCTTATACTACAGATATGAACGTTGTTTCCAACGCATCTTGTACTACTAACTGCCTGGCACCTCTGTGCAAGGTAATCGAAGACAACTGGGGCATTGATCAGGGTCTGATGTCTACTATCCACGCTGCTACTGCTAAGCAGAAGGTTGTCGATGCTCGTTCCATGAAGGACTGGAGAACAGGCAGAAGCGTATTCGGTAACGTAATCCCATCTACAACAGGTGCTGCTAAGGCAGTTGGTCTGGTTATTCCTTCCCTGCAGGGCAAGATGACAGGTATCTCTTACAGAGTTCCTACAGCTAACGTTTCTGTAATCGACCTGAATATCGTTCTGAAGAAGCCTGCAAGCTATGCAGAAATCTGCGCTAAGGTTAAGGAAGCTTCCGAAACTTACATGAAGGGTGTAATTGAATATGTAGATGATGAAGTAGTATCCGGAGATTTTGTTGGTGATCCTTGCACTTCCATCTTCGATGCAAGAGAAGGTATCGAACTTAACGACAGATTCTTCAAGCTGATTGCTTTCTATGACAATGAATTTGGTTATTCCAGCAAGATTCTGGAACTGATCAAGCACATGAATAGTGTAGACAAGCAGTAAGAGAGGTTTCATCGATGAAAAAGACAGTAAAAGATATCAATGTACAGGGAAAGCGTGTGATCGTTCGCTGCGATTTCAATGTTCCTATGAAGGACGGCGCAATCTCTGATGATATTCGTATTGTGGCAGCACTTCCTACTGTTCGCTATCTGCTGCAGCAGGGTGCTAAGGTTATCCTGATGTCACACATGGGTCGTCCTGAAGGCGAACCTAATATGAAGTATACTCTGAAGCCTGTTGCGGATCGTTTAGCTCAGCTGCTTGAGCAGGAAGTTCTTTTCGTAAGCGCTCCTACAGTTGTAGACGATGAGGTGAAGGCTGCGGCAGAGGCTTTGGAAGACGGTCAGGTTATGCTGCTTGAAAATGTGAGATTCCGCAAGGAAGAAACTAAGAACGGAGCAGATTTTGCTAAGGAACTGGCTTCTTTGGCAGACATCTTTGTAAATGATGCTTTCGGTACTGCGCATAGAGCTCATGCTTCTACTGCTGGTATCGCATCTTACCTGCCAGCTGTTTCAGGTTTCCTGATTGAAAAGGAAGTCGAATTCTTAGGCAATGCAGTAGAAAATCCTAAGCGTCCGTTCGTAGCTATCATGGGCGGCGCTAAGGTTGGCGATAAGATTCCTGTAATCGAAAATCTGCTGAAAAAAGTTGATACTCTGATTATCGGCGGCGGCATGGCTTATACTTTCTTTAAGGCTGAAGGTCTGGAAATCGGTACTTCCATTCTGGACAAGGATAGCTTGGAATTAGCTCCTCAGCTGCTGAAGAAGGCTGAAGATGCAGGCGTTAAGATGCTTCTTCCTATCGATGTGGTAGCTGCAGATGAGTTTAAGAATGATGCAAAATCTGTCATTGTGGACAAGGATGCTATTCCTCAGGACATGATGGGTATGGATATCGGTCCTAAGACAGTCGAACTGTATAAGGAAGCTATCGCAGATGCTCAGACTATCGTATGGAACGGTCCTATGGGCGTTTTCGAAATGGATAACTTCGCCAAGGGAACTCGTGCTATTGCTGAAGCTCTGGCAGAAAGCAAGGCTGTTACTGTTATCGGTGGCGGAGATTCTGCGGCAGCAGTAGAACAGTTCGGTTTAGCTGATAAGATGACCCACATTTCCACTGGTGGCGGTGCATCTCTGGAATTCCTGGAAGGTAAGGTTCTTCCTGGCGTTGCAGTTCTGGAAGATAAATAGGCGTAAAGCTTGATTGACTTAATTGAAAGGAAAAGAAAAGTGAGAATTCCGTTTATCGCAGGAAATTGGAAAATGTATAAAACTTCAGCGGAGGCTAAGGCCTTCGCTGAGGCTTTGAAAGAATTATATCATGATACGGATGTAAAGGCTGCTATCTGTGCTCCTTATACTCAGTTAGAGACACTGGTAGAAGCTTTTAAGGGAACCGGTATCGGTGTAGGTGCGCAGAATGTACACTTCGAAAAGGAGGGTGCTTACACAGGTGAAATTTCTGTAGCAATGCTGCAGGAAATCGGTGTGGATTACTGCATCGTAGGTCATTCTGAAAGAAGACAGTATTTCAACGAAACAGATGAGACTGTAAATAAGAAGCTCCATGCTTTGCTGCCATCTGGAATTCGTCCTATACTCTGTGTAGGTGAGGTGCTGGAAGAAAGAGAAGCTGGTCGTGAACAGGAAATTGTGAGCGGTCAGGTTAAAAAGGCTTTTGAAGGAATTTCCGCAGATAATGCAGAAAAAATTGTAGTTGCTTATGAACCTGTATGGGCGATTGGAACAGGTAAGACTGCATCGCCTCAGCAGGCTAATGAAATGTGTTCATGCATCCGTCAGACTCTGGAAGATCTGTATGATGATGTGGTTTCTGACCGCATTATTATTCAGTACGGCGGCAGCGTAAAACCTGAAAATGCCAGCGATATCATGAATATGGATGAGATCGATGGTGCTCTGGTTGGAGGTGCAAGCCTTAATCCGTCAAAATTTAGCGAAATTATCAACTTTTAACTTGATTTTATAGTTAGATGTGTTGTATAATTAGTAAGTTATTATAGAGGAGGGACGACGAGGATGAAGACTTTTTTAATGATCTTGCTCGCTATCGCCAGCATCATCTTAATCGCAAGCGTTCTGTTACAGAATGGTAACAGTGCAGGACTGTCCGGTTCTATCGCAGGCGGTGCGGAGCAGCTGTTCGGTAAGAAGAAGAGCAAAGGCTATGAAGCAATTCTGGCGAAAGTCACTGCCATCGGTGCGATTGCATTTATCGTGCTGGCGCTGGTTATCGTGGCATTTTTCTAAAATTTTCCAATATGTATTGAAGAGAATTTTTTTAGAAGTTTGTTTGCCAACTGGCTTCAATTTTAAGTTGTTTATAATTTAGTAATAAGGGATGCATATCTATGGATCTCTTGTTCAATGTTTTATTTAAAATTATAGGAGGTAACTGACAATGGAGAGTGTTTTAGCTGTCATTGCTTCAGTCATCGGTCTGGTAGTGGCTTTCTGCCTCTACGCTTGGATTCGTAAGACTGAAGAAGGAACTGACAGAATGAAAGAAATCGCAGGCTTCATTAGAGAAGGTGCGATGGCATTCTTAGGCAGAGAATACAAGTACATGGCTATTGTAATTGTTGCTCTGTTTTTATTAATTGGTATTGGCATTAGCTGGATCACAGCAGTACTGTATGTATTCGGTGCTCTGTTATCCGTGCTGGCAGGTTTCTTCGGTATGAAGGTTGCTACTTTAGGTAACGTAAGAACTGCAAATGCTGCTATGGAATCCGGCATGAACAAGGCGCTGAAGATTGCGTTCCGTTCCGGTGCTGTTATGGGTCTGTGCGTATCCGGTCTGGGTCTGTTTGGTCTGGGCATTGTGATTACAGTTCTGGATCTGGCAACTGCAACTGAATGTATCACTGGTTTCAGCTTAGGTGCATCTTCCATGGCACTGTTCGGACGTGTAGGTGGCGGTATCTATACTAAGGCTGCTGACGTTGGTGCTGACCTGGTAGGTAAGGTTGAAGCAGGTATCCCTGAAGACGACCCTCGTAACCCAGCTGTAATCGCTGACAACGTAGGCGATAACGTAGGTGACGTAGCAGGTATGGGTTCTGACCTGTTCGAATCTTATGTAGGTTCTATCATTTCTGCAATCACTCTGGCTGCAGTTGCTGTTGCTACTTCTCCAGCATCTGCTACATTTGACCAGACTACTGCAGCAATGTTCCCATTAATCATTTCTGCAATTGGTATCCTGGCTTCCATCGTAGGTATCATGATGGTAAGAGGTAAGGAAGGTGGAAACCCAGCTTCCGCTCTGAACATGGGTACTTATGTAAGTGGTGCAATCGTAATCGTTGCTACTATAATCCTGTCCAAGTCCATGCTGGGTGACTTCACTTATGCAATCGCAATTATTGCTGGTCTGGCATGTGGTATTGCAATCGGTAAGATTACAGAAGTATACACTTCCGGTGACTTCGCATCCGTTAAGAAGATTGCTCAGCAGTCCGAAACTGGTGCTGCTACTACTATCATCAGCGGTCTGGGCGTAGGTATGATGTCCACAATGTGGCCAATCCTGCTGATCTGCGTAGCTGTATATGCTGCTTACCACTTCGCTGGTCTGTATGGTATCGCTCTGGCAGCAGTAGGTATGCTGTCCACAACTGGTATGACTGTAGCAGTAGACGCTTACGGTCCAGTATCTGACAATGCTGGTGGTATCGCAGAAATGTCTGAACTGCCTCACAGCGTAAGAGAAATCACTGACAAGCTGGACGCAGTAGGTAATACAACTGCTGCTATCGGTAAGGGCTTCGCAATCGGTTCCGCTGCTCTGACTGCACTGGCACTGTTTGCATCTTATGCAGAAGTAACTAAGCTGGAATCCATCGACTTACTGAACCCTATCGTAGTAATCGGTCTGTTCATCGGTGCTATGCTGCCATTCCTGTTCTCTGCTATGACTATGAACTCTGTAGGTAAGGCTGCTAACCAGATGATCGAAGAAGTTAGAAGACAGTTCAGAGAAGACAAGGGTATCATGGAAGGTACTTCCAAGCCTGACTATGGTCACTGCGTAGACATTTCTACTAAGGCTGCTCTGCACGAAATGATCATGCCAGGTGTTATGGCTATCGCTGCTCCTTTAGCTGTAGGTATCATTCTGGGACCTAACGCTCTGGGTGGTATGCTTGCTGGCGCACTGGCTGCTGGTGTTCTGATGGCTCTGATGATGTCCAATGCTGGTGGTGCATGGGATAATGCTAAGAAGTATATCGAAGAAGGTTTCCACGGTGGTAAGGGTTCTGAAGCACATGCTGCTGCAGTAATCGGTGACACTGTAGGTGACCCATTCAAGGATACTTCCGGTCCTTCCATCAACATCCTGATCAAGCTGATGACTATCGTTGCAGTAGTATTCGCTCCTCTGTTCGTACAGATCGGTGGCTTACTGTAATTGATCTTTAGATGAATAAGAGGGTGTCGCATTAACGGTACTTGTAAAAGTAATCGTTAGGGCGGCACCCTTTTTGTTTGTTCTTGCAGCTGCAGGGCGGGAGACAGGTCGGACGCTCTGCAGCCTTATACAAAGAAAGGGACTGTCGTGCGGCTGATTGATGTTTAATCAATCGACCGTGCGACAGTCCCTTAGATTTACCAAAGATATATTTATCTGTTCTTGAATTCAGCAGGTCTCTTTTCTAAGAATGCACGCATTCCTTCCTTCTGGTCTTCTGTACCGAAGCAGCCACCGAATGCTTCAGCTTCCAGTGCACAGCCAGTGTGCAGATCTACATGGTCACCCTTGTTAATGCAAGTCTTAGCCATGGATACAGCGATAGGAGCCTTAGCAGCAATTGTAGCAGCTAACTTTTCAG
>CAZLJV010000107.1:0-5893 GCA_964559965.1 uncultured Oscillospiraceae bacterium
GCTAGAGCTATGCACCCAGACTCAGCTGGTTCCCAGTTCTTCATCATGGTTGCTGATGCTCCACATCTGGACGGTCAGTATGCTGCTTTCGGTAAGATTACTGAAGGTATGGAAACTGCAGATGAAATCGTAAGCGTAAGAAGAAACTGGAGCGACAAGCCTTACGAAGCTCAGATTATGAAGTCTGTTAAGGTTGTAGAAGAATAATATTTCAAGGTTGAAAGAAGGACAGGAATTATGGGATTTTTCAGGGAAGTTGGGGAAGACATCCGAAATATGGTAGATAAGGATCCGGCGGCAAGAAATGGATTAGAAGTCCTTATATGTTATCCGGGAATCTGGGCATTGATTTTCCACCGCCCTGCTCATTGGTGTTACAAGCATAAAATGAAGTTCATAGCTCGTCTGATTTCACAGCTGACTCGCTTCTTCACCGGGATTGAAATTCATCCTGGGGCTGTGATTGGTCGTCGCTGCTTCATCGACCATGGAATGGGTGTAATCATAGGTGAGACTGCTGAAGTCGGAGATGATGTGACCATCTACCAGGGTGTAACACTTGGTGGTACCGGCAAAGATGTCGGCAAAAGACATCCCACAATTGGAAATAGAGTTATAGTTGCATCTGGCGCTAAGGTTCTCGGCCCTTTTACTGTGGGCGATGATGTAAAGATTGGTGCCGGATCTGTAGTGCTTAAAGAAGTTCCTGCAGGCTGTACCGTAGTAGGTATCCCAGGAACTATCGTTAAGAGATATGGAAAGAGCACTACGCAGGATATGAACCAGGTGGATCTGCCAGACCCAGTTGCTGTGGAAATCGAATGTCTGCGAAAGAGAATCGTTCAGCTGGAGGGAATCATCAGGCAGATGGATTTTGCGGAGAAACTGGAGAAAAAAGAAGACTGCGGTTCCTGCGAGGACTGCGGTAAGAATGCAGAGAGGATAAAAAATGAGAATTTATAATACCTTGACGAGAAAAAAAGAAGAATTCGTGCCTATTGAACCAGGAAAGGTGAAGATGTATGTCTGTGGTCCTACGGTATACAATTTCTTCCACATCGGTAATGCGAGACCTTTCGTAGTTTTCGACACGATGCGTAAATATCTGGAATATCGTGGATATAAGGTTAAGTTTGTGCAGAACTTTACTGATGTAGACGATAAGATTATCAACCGTGCTCGCGAAGAGGGCTGCACTGCACCTGAAGTGAGCGAAAAGTATATCGAAGAATATTACAAGGATGCGGCTGCGCTGAATGTTAAGAAGGCGACAGTTCATCCGCAGGTTTCCAAGACTATTCCTGAAATCATTCAGTTTGTAGCTGACCTGATTGAGAAGGGTTATGCTTACGAAGTGAATGGCGATGTATATTACAGAACAAGAAAGTTCGAAGGTTATGGCAAGCTTTCCGGAAAGAATATCGAAGACCTGATTGCAGGTGCGCGTATTGCTGTAGGTGAACAGAAGGAAGATCCACTGGACTTCGCTCTGTGGAAGGCGAGAAAGACTGATGATGAAATCGCATGGGAATCCCCATGGGGTATGGGTCGTCCTGGCTGGCATATTGAATGTTCCTGCATGGCTAAGAAGTTCTTAGGCGAGACTATCGATATCCATGCTGGCGGTGCTGACCTGCAGTTCCCTCATCACGAAAATGAAATCGCTCAGTCTGAAGCTCATAACGGCTGCACCTTCGCAAATTATTGGATGCACAACGGTTATATCAATGTAGACGGCACTAAGATGTCTAAGTCTTTAGGCAACTTTAAGACTGTTCGTGACCTGCTGCAGATTTACGATGGTGAAACTCTGAGATTCCTGATTCTGTCAGGACACTATCGTGGACCAATCGACTTCTGTGATGATATTTTGACACAGTCCAAGAATGGTCTGACAAGAATGCGTAATGCTAAGTCCAACCTGAAGCATCTGATTGCAGCAGCATCTGTTGCTGAAATGTCTGCTGAAGAAAAGGCTGCATTAGAAGGTTTCGAAACTTATCGTCAGCGTTTCATCGATGCTATGGACGATGACTTAAACACAGCAGATGCTATTTCTGCAGTATTTGAGCTGATTACAGCTATCAATACTGCTGTTAAGAACGGCGCATCTAAGGAATTCGCTCAGAAGGCATTAGATCTTCTGCTGGAACTGACAGGCGTTTTAGGTCTTTTAGTGCAGGATGTTGCTGATGAAGTGACTGAAGTAGAGCCGGAAATCCAGGCTTTAATCGATGAGCGTCAGGCAGCTCGTAAGGCGAAGAATTTCGCAAGAGCTGATGAAATCAGAGATATTTTGAAGGAAAAGGGCATCACGCTGAAGGATACACCGCAGGGTGTTCAGATTATCCGTGCATAAAAGCATAGGCTGGGAGAGAATAATAGCGTGATAACCACTGAAAAAACGAGAAGTATGAATACGACGGCATTGGCTTACATAGGCGATGCCGTCTATGAAGTTTATATTAGAGAACGCGTTCTGACTATGGAACGCACTCATGTGGATCACATCCACAAGCTGTCCATTAAGTATGTTAATAATGCAGGACAGGCGGCGGCCGTTAAGAAGATGATGAATGAAGGATTTTTGTCAGATGAAGAGACGGCTCTTGTTAAGCGTGCCCGCAACCACAAATCCGCATCAAAACCTCGGAATGCAGACCCTGTGAATTACAAGCTGGCTACGGCATTTGAGGCTTTAGTAGGCTGGCTGTATTTAGAAGGTCAGAAAGAGCGCATGGAGGAAGTGGTGATGCGTGCAATCGCAATCATAGAGGAGCCGCAGAAAACTGATAAAACTCAGAAAAATCAGAAGAACCAAGAGAATTAGTAGAAAGGAATGCCGAAAAATGAGTAAGGCAGACGCTTTATTTGTATCTATGTGCAGAGAAATTCTGGACAACGGATTTAGCTCCGAAGGCCAGATTGTCCGTCCAAGATGGGAAGATGGAACTCCGGCGCATACAATCAAAACCTTTGGTGTAGTTAATCGCTACAATCTGAAGGAAGAATTTCCGGCACTTACACTTCGCCCGACTGCAATTAAGACGGCAGTTGACGAAATGCTGTGGATATGGCAGAGAAAGTCTAATAATATCAAAGACTTGAGAGGTCATATCTGGGACGAATGGGCCGATGAAAATGGTTCCATCGGCAAAGCATACGGCTATCAGATGGCGCAGAAATACAAGTTCGCACAAGGCGAGATGGACCAGGTTGACAATGTAATCTGGCAGTTAAAAAACACGCCTTATTCCCGCAGAATCATGACGAATATCTATAACTTCGCTGATTTGTCGGAAATGAATCTGGAACCTTGCGCATATTCTGTAACTTTTAATGTGAGTGGAAATACTCTGAATGCTATCCTGCATCAGAGATCTCAGGATATATTGGCAGCAAACAACTGGAATGTAGTCCAGTATGCTGTCTTAGTACATATGATGGCTCAGGTAAGCGGCCTGCAGGCTGGGGAGCTGGTTCATGTAATCGCAGATGCACACATTTACGACCGTCATGTTCCTATCATCGAGGAGTTAATCCAAAGACCGCAGTATCCGGCACCGAAGTTTCATCTGAATCCGGAAATCAAGGATTTCTACGACTTCACACCAGAAGATGTGATTATCGAAGATTATCAAAAAAATCCTCAAATCACCGGAATTCCAGTTGCCATTTAAGTTAAGAAGGGGCTTGGAATATGAAATTAATAGTAGCAACAGAAAAAAACTGGGGTATAGGAAAAGAAAATGCACTTCTGGTCCACCTTCCGGGGGATTTGAAGTTTTTTAAGGAGCAGACGACAGGCAAGGTGATTATCCTCGGGCGAAAGACTCTGGAAACATTCCCAGGCGGCAAACCGCTGCCTAAGCGCACAAATGTGGTAATCAGCGGGAATCCGGACTTCGCTAAAGAGGGCTGCATCATGGCATCTTCTGTGGAAGATGCGGTTCGTAAGGCGACTGAATTAAGCTCCGGCGACGATGATAATATCGTAGTATGCGGAGGTGCCAGCATCTATGAGCAGATGCTTCCGATGTGCGATACCTGCATCGTCACACGAATGGAACAGGTTTTTGAGGCAGATCGGTTCTTCCCTGATTTGGATTCAATGTCAGAATTCGAAAAAGTATGGGAAAGCCAGCCGCAGACGGAAAATGGCGTAACATACCGATTTGTAGAATATAGGAGAAAATAATACATGGCTAAAGTAAAAAACAGAAGAGATAACCATGATACTAAGCGCGGTCGCTACTATGCAGAGCGAGGCCGTGAAGTTCCGGGTCGTGAGACTCGTGGAGGGGACGGAAGACGCCCTAAGAGAGCTGAGCAAAATGTGCGCCGCGAGCCACGCCGTGATGACCGTCGTGATGATCGCCGCGGGGATTTTGCTAAGGCAGAACCAGAAGAAAATATTATCATCGGCAGAAATCCGGTTATGGAGATTTTGAAGAACGACAGACCTGTGGACAAGCTGATGGTAAGCTCAAGAGAAGGTTCCATGATTAAAATTATGGCTCTGGCTAAGGAAAAGTCTGTGCCTGTTATCATGGTTGAAAAGGCGGCGCTGGACAGAATGGCTGGCGGCAGACCGCATCAGGGCGTTATTGCATTTGTAAGCCCATATGAATATGGTGAAATGGAAGATATTTTTGCTCTGGCTGAATCCAGAGGCGAAGATCCGTTCATCATCATTTTAGACAACTTAGAAGATCCGCATAATCTGGGTGCAATCATGCGTACTGCTGAATGTGCAGGGGCGCACGGAATCATCATTCCTCGCCGTCACGCTTGTGGTCTTACTGAAGTTGTAGCTAAGACTTCCGCAGGTGCTATTGAGTACATGCCAGTGGTTAAAGTGACTAACATCGCTCAGACTATTGAAGAACTTAAGGAAAAAGGCATCTGGGTGGCAGCTTGCGACATGGGCGGTCAGAACTATTATGATGCTGACATGAAGGGCAAAATCGCCATCGTCGTAGGAAGCGAGGGCGCTGGAATCAGCAAGCTGGTTAGAGAAAAGTGCGATTTCGTCGTTTCCATGCCTATGGTTGGAAAGATTACATCTCTGAATGCATCTAATGCAGCGGCGATTTTGATTTATGAAATCAGAAAGCAGAGAGACAGCATAAAGGAAGCGTAAATCGCAAAAAAGCAAAAGCGTAATGCAGATATTACTCGTATCGGGGGCCGAAATATGGGAATCGGAATTGGAGATTTGTATATCCTCACAGATGAGCAGCTGCTCAAGATGAGTCAAGAGGGCAGCAAAACTGCAGAGGAACTTTTAATCGAAAAATATAAGAATTTGGTGAAAAATCGCTCCAAGCAGTATTATATTGTGGGAGCGGACAATGAAGATGTGGTGCAGGAGGGCATGATAGGCCTGTTCAAGGCCATCAGAAGCTATGACTGCGAGCGGAATGCGTCTTTTAAGACTTATGCCGAGCAGTGCATCAACAACCAGATTCAGACTGCGATTAAAGGTGCGAATCGTCTGAAACACCAGCCCCTGAACGAGTCAGTTTCCATAAATCAGGATATTGTCCATGCACCGGAAGATGACGGTGGAAATGCTGTGCTTGAAGATGTGCTGAAGGATTCCAGCGAAAATGAGCCGGAAGCGCAGATGCTGCTTAAAGAAATCATACAGTATTTAACTGCCCTTGACAGCAAAATCTTCAGTGATCTGGAGCGTCGCGTGCTGGAGGAAAAGCTGAAGGGCATGGGATATGTGGAGATTGCAGAGATACTCGGCAGATCGCCGAAGTCAATCGATAATACTTTACAAAGAATTCGAAAAAAAGTGCTTGCATATTTAGAAGAATAGTGATATAATAATTTTGTTGTGAGCGCCTTAATATTAGTGTGCTCCGAAAAATGCTGTTGTAGC
>CAZLJV010000108.1:0-5854 GCA_964559965.1 uncultured Oscillospiraceae bacterium
GTAAACTTGTTTACAAAAGAAATGAGAGAACGCTACAACATTGAGAAAGTATGGGGCGATTGCGAATTCATCGAAGTGGAGGAATAGGCATAAAATGAACGAGAAATACAATCACAAAGAGATTGAAGCAAAATGGCAGAAATACTGGGCAGATAAGGACAGCTTTAAGACAGTAGAGGACGACAGCAAGGAAAAGTATTATGTACTGGAAATGTTTCCATATCCTTCTGGCAAGCTCCACATGGGTCATGTGAGAAATTACTCTATTGGTGATATCGTGGCACGTTTTAAGAAGATGGACGGATATAATGTACTTCATCCAATGGGTTGGGACTCCTTTGGTCTGCCTGCAGAAAATGCAGCAATCAAGCACGGTATTCACCCTGCTAAGTGGACATGGGAAAACATCGGTGAAATGCGTGAACAGCTGAAGCAGCTGGGTCTTTCTTATGACTGGGATCGTGAAGTTGCTACTTGCCACGAAGATTATTACAAGTGGATGCAGTGGATCTTCATTCAGTTCTACAAGCGTGGTCTGGCTTATAAGAAGGAAAATCCAGTAAACTGGTGTCCTGACTGTCAGACTGTACTGGCTAACGAACAGGTTGTAGACGGCTGCTGCGAAAGATGTAAGGCAGTAGTCGGTAAGAAGAACCTGTCTCAGTGGTATCTGAAGATTACCGATTATGCTGACCGTCTGCTGGACAACCTGGATACTCTTGATGGCTGGCCTAATAAGGTTAAGATGATGCAGAAGAACTGGATTGGTCGTTCTTATGGTGCAGAAGTTGACTTCGACATCAAGGATGACGATCGTAAGCTGAGAATCTTCACAACTCGTTGTGATACTCTGTTTGGTGTTACTTACATGGTAATGTCTCCAGAGCATCCTTATGTAGACAGCTTAGTTGCAGGTACTGAATACGAAGCTGCTGTTAAGGAATATCAGGATAAGGTTCAGAAGATGACTGACATCGAAAGAACTTCCACTACAAATGAAAAGACTGGTGTATTCACTGGCAGATATGCAATCAACCCACTCAACGGAAAAGAAATTCCTATCTTCATTTCCGACTATGTACTGATGGGATATGGTACTGGTGCTATCATGGCTGTACCTGCTCATGACCAGAGAGACTTCGACTTCGCTAAGGCATTTGACTTAGAAATCATTCCAGTTGTTGATCCTCAGAATCCTGAAATCGATCTGTACAACTTAAAGGAAGCATTCGTAGCTGAAGGTACAATGATTAATTCCGGCGAATTTGATGGAATGAACAATCGCGATGCAATCGAAAAGGTAGCAGATTACCTGAAGGAAAAGGGCATCGGCGAAAAGACTACTAATTACAGACTTCGTGACTGGCTGATTTCCAGACAGAGATACTGGGGCTGCCCAATCCCAATGGTATATTGTGAAGAATGCGGCTGGGTTCCTGAAAAGGAAGAAAACCTGCCAGTTATGCTGCCTACAGATGTTGAATTTACAGGAAAGGGCGAATCCCCACTGACAACATCTAAGACTTATGGCGATACAGTATGCCCTTGCTGCGGTAAGCCTGCAAGAAGAGAAATGGATACTATGGATACATTCCTGGATTCCTCTTGGTACTTCCTGAGATATACAGATCCAAAGAATTCCGAAGCTCCATTCGATCCTGCTAAGGTCGCTTACTGGTTCGGTAAGAACGGTGTAGACCAGTATATCGGTGGCGTAGAACATGCAATTCTCCACCTGATGTATGCAAGATTCTTCCAGATGGCACTGTATGATATGGGACTGACTTCCTGCGAAGAACCATTCCAGAACCTGCTTACACAGGGTATGGTAAATAAAGATGGTAAGAAGATGAGTAAATCTATTGGAAACGTAGTAAGTCCGGAAGAAATCATCGAAAAGTACGGTGCAGATACTGCTCGTCTGTTCATCTTGTTCGCAGCACCACCAGAAAGAGAACTCGACTGGTCTGATGCGGGTGTAGAAGGTTCTTATCGTTTCCTGAACCGTGTATACAGACTGGTTTACGAATTCACTGAAAAGTACAGTGAAATTCCAGCTGCATTCGAAGTTAAGACTGCTGCAGACAAGTCTCTGAACTACATGCTCAATGCTACTATTAAGAAGGTAAGCGAAGACGTAGGCGGACGTTTCAGCTTCAATACTGCAATCAGCTCTATCATGGAACTGGTTAATGAAATGTATCGTTATAAGGAACAGCCTGACATGAATGTAGGTCTTCTGGGTAAGGCTGTTAAGGATTTAATTCTGATTCTGTCTCCATTTACACCACATATCTGCGAAGAAATGTGGGAGCATATCGGACAGAAAGAATCTCTCACCACTATGGCATGGCCGGAATTCGACGAAGATGCACTGGTTAAGGACGAAGTGGAAATCGTCGTACAGATTAATGGTAAGGTGAAAGATAAGGTAATGGTTGCGAACAACGCAAGCAAAGAAGATTTAGAGAAGATAGCTATGGAAAACGAAAAAATCCAGGCATTGTTAGATGGTAAGACAGTGGTTAAGGTAGTTGCAGTACCTAACCGTCTGTTAAACATTGTAGTAAGATAAAACTTCTGGAAGGGCATGGCAGCTTATGGCTGTCATGCCTGACAGCAGAAGAGACAACGGAATAACATGACTTTTGCTATCTTTTCATAAAGAATGAAAGGGACGGAAAATTTTTATGAGAAGAAAACAGACAAGACCAAGACGGGAAGCAGCTCTGAAGGTAATCCCAATCGGCGGACTTAATGAAATCGGAAAAAACTTAACTCTGCTTGAATATAGGGATGAGATTTTGATTATTGACTGTGGTATGTCTTTTCCAGGAGACGAAATGTACGGTATTGATGTCGTCATCCCGGATTTTACCTATTTAATCAATAATCAGGAAAAAATCGTGGGCATGGTCCTGACCCATGGACATGAAGACCATATAGGTGCAGTTCCATATTTGCTCAAGTATATGAACATTCCTGTCTATGGTACTAGACTGACTTTAGGGCTTGTAGAGAATAAGCTGAAGGAACATAATCTCCACGGAGATCTTCGTACTATTTTAGCTGGCGATAAAATACAGCTGGGATATTTCGAGGTTGAAGCTATTCGCACAACCCATTCAGTAGCAGATTCCATCTGCTTAGCGATTAACACACCAGCAGGACTTATTTTCCATTCTGGTGACTTTAAGATTGACTATACGCCATTAGACGGCGAGCCTATTGATTTAGCAAAATTGGCAAGTTTAGGACAGCGTGGCGTTAAGCTGATGCTCTGCGACAGTACAAATGCAGTAAAACCTGGTTTTACAGCATCTGAGCAGGTTGTAGGCAATACTATCGAGAATATCTTTAGAAAGTGCAAAACCCGAATCATCATAGCGACTTTCTCATCTAACGTGCATCGTGTTCAGAAGATTATCGAAAGTGCTGTAAAGGTGGGACGAAAGGTTGCAGTATCCGGCCGAAGCATGGAAAATGTAGTTGCTCTAGCGATTGAATTAGGATATCTGGATATCCCAGCTGGAACTTTAGTTGATCTCAAGATGACTAAAAATATACCTGATGATAAGTTAGTAATAATTACTACAGGAAGCCAGGGTGAACCTATGTCTGCACTGAGCAGAATTGCAAGCGGTGAACATAGAAATGTTAAGTTGAAGCCTGGAGATACAGTTATTCTTTCATCTACACCAATTCCTGGTAATGAAAAGACTGTGTCCAATGTAGTAAACAAGCTCTTTGAAAAGGGAGCAGAAGTAATCTATTCGGATATTGCGGACATTCACGTTTCCGGACACGCATGTCAGGAAGAATTGAAATTAGTGCATTCTCTGCTGAAACCGCAATATTTTATGCCAGTCCATGGTGAATATCGTCATCTGATACAGCATGCTAAGCTGGCTGAAAACTTAGGTATGAAGGAAGAAAACATTTTCGTAATGGAAAATGGTGAAGTGCTTTCACTTACTCGCGGACGCGCGAAGAAGGAAGAAGCCAGGGTTCCTGCTGAAGCAATCTTAGTAGACGGTTTAGGTATCGGCGATGTAGGGAATATCGTACTTCGTGACAGAAAGATGCTGTCTGAATCCGGTCTGATAATTGTTGTGGCTGCAATCGAAAAAGAAAGCCGCATGGTAGTATCAGGTCCTGACATTATCTCTCGAGGTTTCGTATATGTGAGAGAAAATGAGCAGTTGATTGAAGAAGCAAGAAGCGTAGCACTGGAAGCATTAGAAAAATGTCAGAGCAAGAATGTGAGAGATTGGAATACAATGAAGTCACAGGTCAGAGATGCTCTGAACAGTTATATCTACGAAACTACCAAACGCTCACCAATCATTCTTCCAATATTCCTTGAAGTATAGTAATCTTGAAGTATATTAAATTAGAAAGAGAAAGGTAAGAATATGAACGTATATGATTCCGCTCATAATTTAGCACAGGCTATCAAGGCTTCTGGAGAATTTCAGGAGTATGACAGACTGAAAAAGCAGGTAGATGCTAATCCTAAACTTTCCGAAATGATTCAGGATGTGCAGAAAAAGCAGTTTGAAATTCAGACTAAGCAGATGATGGGTGAGGAAGTAGACAGCAATGCTATGGCACAGATGCAGCAGCTTGCGGCGGTAATGATGTCCGATCCGCTGGCTATGCAGTATATGCAGGCGCAGATGCGTTTCTCTCTCATGATGAACGATGTATACAAAATCATAGGTGAAGCTACTGGATTCGGCGACCTTGCAAATATGATGGCTAAATAGATAATAGATAATGCCGAAATAGATAAAAAATAAGTACTTGTCAAGGAACCGAAGATTTGGTACACTATAATAGTTATAAGATAAGTTAATGACGGTTTTTCAATCAGAAAAACCAAAGGAAATGATATATTAACGACAGGAGAGTTAAAGAAAATGATTTACGCAAGCGATTTTAGAAAAGGTATGACATTCGAAATTAATGGTGAACCACATGTAGTTCTGGACTTCCAGCATGTTAAGCCAGGTAAGGGTGCTGCGTTCGTAAGAACTAAGTACAAGAACATTCTGAGTGGTGCAACTAGAGAAGAAGCATTCAACCCAGATGATAAGTTCCCTAAGGCTCACATCGAGACTAAGAAGATGCAGTATCTGTACAATGATGGCGAACTGTACTACTTCATGGACCCAGAAACTTATGACCAGCTGCCAATCCAGTATGACCTGGTTGCAGATGCTATCAAGTTCATGAGAGAAAATGACGAAGCTATGGTTAAGTCTTATCAGGGTGCTCCATTCCTGGTTGAAGCAGAAAACTTCGTAAACCTGGAAGTAATCGAAACAGAACCAGGCGTAAAGGGCAACACTGCAACAAACGTAACTAAGGCTGCTACAGTTGAAACTGGTGCAGTTGTACAGGTTCCAATCTTCATCGAAGTTGGTGAAAAGATTCAGATCGACACCAGAACAGGTGAATATCTGGGAAGAGCTAAGTAATTTAAGCAATAAGATGACACTAAAGGGACGTAATTCTTGCGTCCCTTTGTTTCAATTTATCCTTATGGAGAGATTATGGAAGAAAAAAAACAAAATAAAAAGCTTACTAGCATCCTTGTAATTGTATTAGTTGTGCTGATTTTATGTGCAGCAGGGGGATATATGTTTTTTAGTTCTGGAATCGGAGCTGTTTCGGAAGAAAGTCAGGAAGTTGTAGTAACAATTGAGAGCGGAAGTGGATACTATCAGATTATCGACACCCTCGATGAAGCTGGCCTGATAAAAAACAAGACCATGGCGAAAGTATATATCAAGCTGTTTGCTCCAGACAACCTGCAAGCAAATACATATGTGCTTAATCAAAATATGGA
>CAZLJV010000109.1:0-5735 GCA_964559965.1 uncultured Oscillospiraceae bacterium
TCCCTTAGGTACACCACCAATGCCTGTTGCCAGGTCTAAGCTGATAGATCCTGTAGAAATCGCTTCCACATTCATCTGAGCACCAGCATCACCCAACTTCATGATAGCACCTTTACCGAACTGCTTCTGAATCTGGGCCATCGCTGCCTCTAAGGCTTTATCTTTTTCATTTTTTACTTCTTTATTTGCACTCATGATAATCCTCCAAAATTCAACGAACATCTGTTCTTGACTCTATAATACCCTATTTTCGCTTATTGGTCAAGCCTTTTTTTACACAGAATAAGCGAAAAACGCCCTCGCCACTGTAAATATCTTACACAAATCCAATGCAAAAGTCAACAACAAACAAAAAACTACCGGTACTTATCCATCAGCTGAAACAGTACATCGCCGTCGATATTTCCACCAGAAAGAACAAGTGCAATGTTTTCACCACCTATGCGCTCACGATAATCCATAACTGCAGCTACCGTAGTACAGCTGCCTGCTTCCACGATATATTTTTCCTGACGAGCCATGAAGCTGACTGCCTTACCGATGGATTCTTCAGATACCATGATGAAATCGTCCACATAATCTTTAGCCATTTCATAGCTGAGAGCACCAATTCCTCCAATCAAAGAATCACACAGGGAAGATTCACACGGATATTCTTCGTAGAAAACGCCGTCCTCATAGGAACGAATCATGGCCGGGCAAGCCTCAGTCTGAACGCCGACGATGCGAATGTCAGGCTTGATGGATTTTGCCGCGACAGCAATCCCAGTAATCAGACCACCGCCACCGATTGGCACGACTATAGTATCGATGCTCGGATTTTGCTCCAAAATTTCTATCGCCACAGTTCCCTGACCGCCATAGATTTTCGGGTCGTCGTAATATGCGTCGATATATGTCATTCCGTGTTCATTTATATATTCCATACCCATAGCGTGTGCTTCGTCATAGTTTTTGCCCATGAGCATAACATCTGCACCAAAGTGGAGAATTTTGTCGACTTTGCTCTGCGGTGTGGTTTCAGGCACGATTACCTTGGCATTTTTAATTCCCAAAAGAGATGCCGCATAGCTTACAGAACTGCCATGGTTTCCAGATGAAATCGTAGCAACGCCACGCTGGATTTCCTCCGGTGTCAATGTGAGCATCTTATTCAGTGCGCCTCGGATTTTGAAGCTTTTTACCCTCTGAAAAGATTCAAGTTTGAAGAAATACTGGCGGCCATCTTCTCCGAGATAAAATGACGGTTCGAGCGGAGTCTTTCTCACATATCCTTTGATTCTGTCATAGGCATCTTTTACTTCGTTGTAGCTAAACATAATAGTTCTCCTTCCATAAAAAAGAATAATTTAAGACAAAAGGCATTAAACCAGGTTCCTCCACCGAAATCGGCAGCCCTAACGGAACTTGGTCCAATGCCTTAAACCCTGCACCCGGGGGTACAGGAAACATCATATTATTTAGTATACCGTATTCTATGAAATAACTTTATAAATTTCATGCATCATATTCAAAACAGCATATTTTCTATTCCAGCTGCGGCCGTTATTTCGCATCGGAATCTGTACAGCATAGGATTCACCCTTGTAGCAAATTCCTACATAAATTGTACCTACCGGCTTTCCTTCAGACGAATCAGGACCGGCTTCTCCAGTCACGGAAACGCAGAGATCGCAGCCAGATACCTTCGCCAGGCCACATGCCATTTCCTCCGCAGTCTCCAAGCTGACTGCCCCGAATTTTTCCAGAGTTTCCTTGCTAACGCCCAATTCCTCAATTTTAGCACGGTTAGAGTAAGTCACAATTCCACGGTCGAATACAGCAGAAATGCCCGGTATTTCAGTCAGCGCACCAGCAAACAAGCCACCGGTACAGGATTCAGCACAAGCTACTGTAATATTGCGTTCCTTCAAAATCCGACCAACGACCTCTACAAGCTCCTCATTATCGTAGCTATAAATAGCATCTCCGATAATTTCCGCAACTTTTTCAGTCATTTCATCTACCGCAGCCTTGGCTTCTTCAAGAGTAGGACGCTTAGATGCAATTCGCAGGCTGCACTCACCTTCCTTTGCATAAGTAGCGATAGTAGGGTCAGTCTGTCCGTCAATCAGAGGCAAAAGCACAGTTTCCATCAGCGATTCGCCAATTCCCATAGTGCGAAGCAGTCTGTAATATATTACGCTATCCTGCCACTTTTCAAGAATTGGACGGATTTGCAAGTCGAACATTCGCTTCATCTCACGAGGAGGCCCAGGCATGGACATAATCCACTTTCCGCCCTCTTGACTTTCCAATGCGAACCCAGGTGCCGTTCCGCAATCATTCGGCAGCACGATGGCACGAGAAGGCATATTAGCCTGTTTGTAGTTGTTTTCCGTCAAAGCACGACCTCTCTGCTTCGCATACTGTTCCAAAACTTTTACGCTTGGCTCATGAACTACCAGCGAATCCCCCATCGTCTGGCAGATTACTTCCTTCGTTAAATCGTCTTGAGTCGGCCCCAAGCCGCCTGTAGTCAAAATAAGGTCGCAGTCCCTAAAAGCAAGCTCAATTAAGTCATGCAGTCTCTGAGGATTATCACCAACAGTATAGTGATACATCACATCGTAGCCCAGATCATTGAGCTGCTGGCTGAGCCATGCCGCATTAGTATTCACAATCTGCCCAAACAAAATCTCTGTTCCAACTGTCAAAATCGCTGTCCGCATAATATCGCGCCTCCCTTATACCGTCTTTTTTTAGATGCTTCGATAGCTAATTACTTCATTGAAAAAACAGTCTTGTTCTTTAATACATACTCGCATCCGGAATATACAGTCATAACCAGAGAAGCCCACAGGAAGCCCTGCGCCAGCAGATTAAGCCATTCTGCGCCAGGAAATGCAGGTGCAAGAATCAGCAGCGGAACTGCAATCATCTGCAGCACAGTCTTAATCTTGCCGCTCATGCCAGCAGCAATTACAATGCCTTCAGAAGCAGCAACTGTACGCATACCGGAAACAACAAATTCACGAGCTAAGATGATAATCAGCATCCAACCTGGAACCTGCTGCGGAATCATCAGACAGAATGCAGAATATACCAAAATCTTATCTGCCAATGGGTCCATAATCTTTCCGAAGTTAGACACTAAATTGTACTTTCTTGCCAGATGTCCATCAAGCCAGTCTGTAGCAGAAGCTACAACGAAAATCACAAATGCAACCAGATAATATTCCATCATATAAGCTGCAATGAAAAATGGTACGGCAATCATTCTGCCGACAGTAAGTTTATTAGGTAAATTCATTTTAGACCTCCATACCTACCAGATCATAATCGAAAGCATCGTTGATCTGAACTTTTACAAAATCTCCAGGCGCAAGTTCACGCTCTGAGGTAAATATAACAGAATTATCAATTTCAGGTGCATCATATTCTGTACGGCCAAGGTAAGCTCCGTCTTCGTCCTGACCTTCAACAAGAACTTCCAATACCTGGCCTACTTTTTCCTGATTAGATGCCAGAGAAATCTCAATCTGCTGACGCATAATTCCGTCCACGCGTTCAGCTTTTACATCTTCATCAATCTGATCTTCACGCTCACCAGCAACCGTATTTTCTTCCTGAGAATAAGCAAATACGCCTAAACGAGCGAATCCCACTTCATCTACAAAATCGCACAAATCATCATAGTCTTCTTCAGTTTCTCCTGGGAAACCTACGATAAATGTGGTTCTGATATGTATATCCGGGATAGCCTTGCGCAAGCGTTCTATGGTTGACAGAATACCTTTACGCGTAGACCTACGCTTCATTCCTGCTAAAACATTGTCGCTGCTGTGCTGGATTGGAATGTCAATGTAATGACATACCTTAGCTTCTCGAGCCATAACCTCAATCAGCTCATCTGTAATTCTGTCTTCATAACAATACATCAGACGAACCCAGTGGATTCCGTCAATTTTACATACTTCTTCCACCAGCTCATGAAGACAACGCTTTCCATACAGATCTATGCCATAATTGGTTACATCTTGAGCAATGAGGATCAGTTCCTTGCATCCAGCAGCCGCTAAAGCCTCTGCTTCTGCAATCACATCTTCTTTTTTCTTGCTTCTAAAACCACCTCTAATGGACGGAATTACACAATATGCACAGCAATTATCGCAGCCTTCTGCGATTTTCAGAGTAGCAGTATATGGATTATCCTCTAACTTTCTCGGAAGAACAGGCAGACAGCTTGCGAATTCTTCTTTTACAATCGCTTTTCTATCTTCACCATTTTCCAGATTTCTGAGAATCTCTGGCAACTGTTCATATTCGTTTACACCCAGAAAAAGATCCACCTCTGGCATCTCCTCAAGCAACTCCTGACTGTAACGTTTTGAGAGGCAACCGCTTACTACTAATTTTTTGCCTTCTTCTTTGTATTCGCATAATTCAAAAATTCTGTTGATGGACTCTGCCTTGGCATCGTTGATAAATCCGCATGTATTGATTAAAATCACATCAGATTCCTGGGGCAGATCTACGATTGAGAAACCTTCATTTTCAAGGATCCCCTTCGCAGCCTGCGTATCATTGAAATTCTTCGGGCAGCCCATGGTCTCAAAATATACTTTCATATCTTTCTCCTTATATTCCTGCAGTTTCCTGCTCCATAGCCTCTAATTCAGCTTCTGTCATCAGAACCTGTCGTGGACGGCTTCCATCCTGAGGTCCGATGATCCCTCTTGCTTCCATCATATCCACGATTCTCGCTGCTCGGTTATAGCCAATGCGGAATCTACGCTGAAGCATTGATACAGATGCCTGTCCGCTGTGAACAACCAAATCGATAGCTTCTGGAAGAAGTTCATCTGCTTCTTCCGCTGCATCAGCAGAGTTGCTTCTCTCGATGCGTGTCAAGATATCTGTATTGTACTGATTTCCGTCACTTTCCACTTGACCTTTTACGAACTGAATTACATCATTTACTTCTCCGTCGGACACATATGTACCCTGTACACGGATTGGTTTACCCATGCCCATAGGATTGAAGAGCATATCGCCCTTTCCTACTAGTTTTTCTGCTCCCTGCATGTCCAGAATTGTTCTGGAGTCGATTTGCGATGAAACAGCGAATGCAATTCTGGAACCGATATTGGATTTGATAGTACCAGTGATTACATCTACTGATGGTCTCTGGGTAGCGATAATAAGGTGCATGCCTGCTGCACGAGCCATCTGAGCCAGTCGTCCGATAGATTCTTCTATCTGTGAAGGTGCTGTCATCATCAGGTCTGCAAGCTCATCTATGATAATTACCACTTGAGGCATAACCTTATCGGGTTCTCCATCAGCACGAACCGCTTCGTTATAGGATTCCAAGTCTCTAACGCCATTTTCAGCAAACTTCTTATATCTGTCTGTCATCTCTGCCACGGCCCAGTTCAAGGCAGCCGCTGCCTTAGACGGGTCAGTAACAACAGGAATCAAGAGATGTGGAATTCCGTTATAATTTCCAAGTTCTACAACCTTCGGGTCTACTAAGATTAGCTTAACTTCATCAGGATTTGCTTTATAAAGCAAGCTGAGAATAATGCTATTTATGCAAACTGATTTACCCGATCCGGTTGAAC
Organism: uncultured Oscillospiraceae bacterium; assembly: GCA_964559965.1. Lineage (GTDB taxonomy): Bacteria > Bacillota > Clostridia > Peptostreptococcales > Anaerovoracaceae > RGIG7179. Next base: position 5,607 of record CAZLJV010000109.1, read on the forward strand.
CTGCAATCAGAAGGTGTGGCATACTCTTCAAATCTGCCACTATATTATTTCCGCTGATATCCTTGCCAACTGCAAAGGTAATCTTAGATTTCGCATTTCTAAATTCCTTCGAGTCGATTATATCACGAA
>CAZLJV010000110.1:0-5730 GCA_964559965.1 uncultured Oscillospiraceae bacterium
CGTTTCTTTCTGTGAAGATGTAAGGAGCCATTTTAGGGTTCCATCTTCTTGTCTGGTGTCCGAAGTGAACACCTGCTTCAAGTAACTGTTTCATTGAAATTACTGCCATTTTTAAATTCCTCCTGGTTTTAAACTTCCACCCATTCTCTTCTTACCACTTGCAGTTTATACTCCTCATTTTCAGGGCAAAACATACATGCACCCTTATGTCAGGGAAATGTGGCAACCTCATTCTCATGGGTGTGTAAAATAAATAATAGATTCTGTGTGTCCACATGACACACCACTAAATAATATACTACAAATATTGAGGTTTTGCAAGTACTTTTTATACTATTTTATGCACTTTTATGGACTTTCTGCGAACTTTGCTGCATATAAAGCCAGAATCGTCACAGCAGATTTTTCAAGTATGCACTGAAGTACTGTTTCGTTCTTACGAAACTATCCCTGGCCATTGGTCTTTTCTCTCCATTACTAAAGTGTATTGTTTGATTTTCCATACAGTCAACTTTTTCTATATTTATCAGAAAACTCTGCAGACATGGATAAAAACGCTTGTCCAGCTTATCGCACACATTTTTCATCTGCTCGTAAAACTCAATGTGCTCAGACTCAGTAGCTATGGTGAGTTTTCTGCCGTTACGCTCAATATAGACAATATCATCTATATATACCTTTCGTACAACTCGTCTGCACACCACTGTGATGTAGTTCATCTTCTATTGCCTCTCTTTCATCGTGGTTGTTGTAATCGTTATAATACAGTATATCACAATTAAATTTCCATTTTCTGCTCTTTTTACATCAAATTGTGACAAATTGCGACACAATTCGACATATTCAACATATTAATCGACATTTTTTACTGGCTTTTTTACTACAAACATGATAAAATAGTGCCTATTCACATTAAAGATGAATTATCTAAGGAGGAATTATCTAATGTTTGATAAGATATATAAGACCATGCTTTGGATCGGAATTTTCTTCGCTTGTCTCTATTTTCCGACCCGCATAAGCATATTCGGATTTATTGGAGGAGTTATTATATTCCTACTATCTATAATCACAGTAATTCACGACTACCGTCATGGCACCATGCCCCTTCAGAAGCAGCGTGAGTTTCTGAAAGAAAAGGGTCTATCCCTGAGAAAATCCGATTTACAGAGAAACACACAGAATAAAGAAATCTCTGATCCACATACTGGTATGAAGCGTGTCAAGAAGAGAAAATCTGACGATAAGTAAGATTTTGGACGAGCCGAAAAGTATTTTTTGGCTCTTTGTTACTTTTTGAACGCATTATATAATATTTGTATAAACGGTGAACTTTTTTGTACAATTGTTCAATGAATATGGTGGTTTTGTGATTTTTCACGTTAAGAATTTGCCAATATTTCTTTACACTTGTCGAAAAATGGGTTATAATCGTTTTGCAATAGTGTGCTTTATGCACGGGTAATTATCATTCAACTTTATATTTTATTGTTATTGGGAGGAAAAAGAAATGACAGAAAAGAAGAAAAAATCTAGTCTTAATGCCTTCGTCCTGTTACTGATTATTATGCTGATCGCAGCAGTACTGACTTGGATCGTTCCTGCTGGTTCCTTTGAAAGAACATTTGACGAAGCTACAGGCAGAGACATTGTAGTTCCAGGCACCTATCAGGTAACCGAAAGCAGTCCTGTAGGAATTATTGAATTTATCACTTCTATCTATGCAGGCTTCATGGACGCAGCTGATATCACATTCTTTATCATCTTCGCATCCACATACGTATTCCTGCTGAACAAGTCCGGCACACTGACCGCTGCCTGCGGTGCAATGCTGCGAGTTGTTGGTGAAAGAGATAATCTGATTATTCCAATCTTCATGACAGTATTTGCCCTCGGCGGTACAACTTTCGGTATGTACGAAGAAACTTATGCACTGGTTCCTGCATTTATCGTCATCGCTATGACTCTGGGTTATGACAGAATCGTTGGTGGTGCAATCGTATTCGTCGGTGTTGCTACTGGTTTCGCTGCAGCTACTATCAACCCATTCACAATCGGTGTTGCTGCTGGCGTTGCTGGTGTATCCCTGGCAGAACCAAAGGTATTAATCTTCAGAATCGTAGCATTCATCGTATTCGTAGGTCTGGCAATCGCTTACACTATGAACTACGCTGCTAAGATTAAGAAGGACCCTACTAAGTCTATCATGTATGGTGTACCTCAGGAAGAAACTAAGCACCTGAAGGCTAAGGATGAAATCCTGAACATGCCTTTCACTGGTAGACAGAAGATTGCGATGTTAGGTTTCGTTCTGCTGGTAGTTATCCTGACTTGGGGTATCATCTCCAAAGGATGGTGGTTCCAGGAAATCGCATCCCTGTTCTTAGTATTCTTTATTGCAACTGGTGTTCTGCTGGGCTATGGTCCAAATCAGCTGGGTGACCTGTTCGTAGAATCTTCCAAGGAAACAATCTATGGTGCTCTGATCGTAGGTATGGCTAGAGGTATCTCCGTAGTTCTGGCTGCTGGTGGTATCATCGACACTATCGTATACTTCCTGGGCAACCTGGTATCCAGCTTACCTCCAGCATTAACTGGTATCGGTATGTTAGTTGTACAGAATCTCATCAACCTGTTCATTCCATCCGGTTCTGGTCAGGCTGTAGTAACAATGCCTATCATGGCACCTCTGGCAGACGTAGTTGGTATTTCCCGTCAGATGGCTTGCGTAGCATACCAGTTTGGTGACGGTTTCTCCAACATGTTCTGGCCTACTGGTACCGCTACAATTTGTGGCTTCATGGCTATTTCTCTGGCACACTGGTACAAGTTCATCACTAAGCTGTTCGCTATGATGTTCGCTGTACAGTGTATCTTCATGGTAGCTGGTATCATGCTGGGAATTTAGTTTCCGTCTTATATACATCTTGTAAAGAAAGAAACGAAAACTACTTTTAAAACATGATAATTACACACGCAAAAATCCCCCGCGCTCACTGCGCAGGGGATTTTTTTACTCACTTAATTCTACTTATTATATGGGATGAACTTACCTAAACGTTCGTTAATCTTAGTTCCTCTTTCGATAGCCTTCTCGCCTCCGATAAGTACATATTCGATACCCTTAGGCGCTTCTAAGTGGGTCCAATCCGCACAATCGATGATTGTTTCCGGATCAAAGATCGTCAAATCAGCGTCTGCACCAACCAAAATCTGACCCTTGACAGTCTCCAGACCGAGACGTTTTGCCGGTTCAAATGTCATTTTTCTCAAAGCATCAACCATCGGCAGCACCTTTTCTTCACGCACATATTTGCCCAGCACTCTTGGGAACGTGCCGGCAGCTCTAGGATGACCATTTCCATGATTGATTATTGCATCCGATGCCACCATACCGTTTGGATTAGCAATCGCTGCAGCAATTTCGTCTTCATTCATAACGAATGCCACCGCAAGCATATTAGGATACTCCTGGCGCACCTTCTTAAAAATTTCTTCAGTACATCTCACATTTTTATACGGGTCATCTGTCAGCAAAATGCTGTCGTAATCCTTTCCCCAGCCCTCGAGACAACCGTCCTCAAACACAGCGGAGCCCATGTGTGTTGAAAATGCGTTGTACGGATACGTATCGTAATTAAGCTTTGGATTATTCTCCATAGCCTTGTTTATGCAATCCAGCGACTCCTTCATCATGCCCATAGCAGAGCAGCTTGAAAGATGGGAAATCTGGAACTTCTGCGGAATCTCAGAAGATAGTTTCACCATTTCCTTAATCGGAGCGATGGAACCGATACAGTCTTCACGATAATGAGCCGCCATGAGGTGGTTAGGGTCTTCAGATGCGCCACACGCAAAAAGCATTTCTTCGTATGTAATTCCCGGATCGTACTCTATGCCAAAAGATATGCCCCAAGCGCCTTCTTCAATCTCATTTTTCATGGATTCTTTCAGTTGCTCCATCTGCTGCTGACTTGCATTTTCGTATCTTCCTATACCTAAACCTGTACGGTATGAATTGTATCCAGCCAGCATAATGTAGTTGACCGGCGCTCCGCCATGCTCATCTATTACAGCCTTAAAATCGCTCAAAGGCTGGTGTTGTACGCCGCAGTTTCCACCCACAGCAGTAGTAACGCCCATGTCCAGCATCATGCGCGAGATGACATAATCCTTGCCTTCCTTCTCAAAATCTTCTTCGTGCATGTGTATATCTATAAAGCCAGGGGATACTATCTTCCCTGATGCATCGATTACTTCCTTCGCCTCTGGCATACCTTCTGCTGCGGAGGTTTCACCTATTTCTCCAACCCATGCAATCTTTCCGTCCTTCAGACCTACATGTTTTTCTGCCATTATGCCCTTTTCGAAGTCGGGGCACAAGCCGTTCTTTATCAATATGTCCAGCATCTCAAACACTCCTGTTCTCGTATATTTTGCCATAATTATACCCCATTTCGGCATATTTCGTCAACATTATCACGATTTTGCTTGCAAAATGGCTGATTTTAGTGTACGATGGGAATGATTGCGCTAAAATTTCGCAAAAGTATGATTTATTTTTTAGGAGGAAAAAATATGTCCAAGAAAAAAGGCGAAGGTCTGAAATCCTTCAACAAAGGTTTCCAGGTTCCGGATACCTACATTATCATTTTCTTCGTAGTAGTTTTGGCAATGCTGCTGACATTCCTTGTTCCGCAGGGCTTTTACGAAACAGAAGATATCACTTACATGATGAACGGCGTGGAGAAATCCAGAACTGTCATCAAGGACGGAAGTTTCCAGTATCTCATGGGCGAAGACGGCACCCCAATGACTGTTGGTGCATCTCTCTTTGCTACTGATGGTACTACTGGTTTCTTCAACTACATGTACAACGGTATTACCAGCAGCTCTGCAATCGAAATCATTGCATTCCTCATGGTAGTAGGCGGTTCTTTCGGCGTTATGATTCGTACTGGAGCTATCGAGTCCGGTATCATGGGCATGATCAAGAGAACAAACGGCAAGGAAAAGCTCTTAATTCCAGTTCTGTTCGTCCTCTTCGCTTTAGGCGGAGCGGTATTTGGCATGGGTGAAGAATCACTGCCATTCCTGATGATCTTAGCTCCAATCTTCGTAGCTATGGGATATGACACTGTTACCGCAATTTTAGTAACTTACTGTGCTACACAGATTGGTTTCGGTACATCTTGGATGAACCCATTCTCTGTTGGTATCGCACAGGGTATCTCCGGTCTGGAAGTATTCTCCGGTGCTGAATTCAGAATCCCAATGTGGATTTTCTTCACAGCTATCTCCTGCGCTATGACTATGCTCTATGCATCTAAGATCAAGAAGGACCCTACTAAGTCTATCGCTTATGAAACTGACGAATATTTCAGAAAGCAGAATCATGCAGCTACAGAAGGCGACAATATTCAGAAGTTCGGTACAGGTCACATCTTAGTCCTGCTGACTCTGGTTGTTACTATGGTATGGGTAATCTGGGGTGTAATGGTTAACGGATATTACATGGCTGAAATCGCTACTCAGTTCTTCGTAATGGGTATCGTAGCTGGTATCATCGGTGTTGTATTTAAGCTGAATGGCATGAAGATGAATGATATCGCATCTTCCTTCAAAACCGGTGCAGCTGACCTGATTGGTGCAGCTCTGGTTGTAGCTATGGCTCAGGGTGTAATGGTTAACGGATATTACATGGCTGAAATCGCTACTCAGTTCTTCGTA
>CAZLJV010000111.1:0-5728 GCA_964559965.1 uncultured Oscillospiraceae bacterium
CCTTTCTTTTGTGTCTTTCACACAAATTTCTTTTCAACTTTCGTAAATATGAACAAGGTGGAAAAATCACCTCTAATCCACCTGCCGATATGTGGATAACTCGCCTCTTGACAAAAGTTTTCCACATGTTCAATGTTGATTTTTCAACATTTTTCGACAAAAAAGTTATCCACATACCTTTGAGGGTTGAATTGTATACAATTTTGAAAACCCATGTGGATAAAACCTCTAACCCTTGAAATCAACGGATTTTCTTAGTGTTGAAAATTGTTCGTGCAAGCACGAACAATTTTCAGATATTGTATGCGGAAAAAAAATTTTTCCGCTTATTCGATGCCGTCATCATTGATGATTCGTAAAGCAGACTTCAATATGTTCTTACATAAAATTCCATCTAAATTTCTTCCTCTCACTCATCGCATTTGTAATTTTTTTAGCACAACTTGAACAGCATCTCCGCCAGAATTATGTAAACCTACCTTTTCAGTATTAAAATGTTTTTTCAACAGCCGAAAAGTGGCGATTTTCCAATGCTTTCACGATTTATCCACATTGATTTCCCAGATTGTATACAATCACATCCGTATTAACATGTGGATAACTTTTTAGCCATAAATCCTTGATTTTTCAATGTTTTAAGCTGTTTTTATACATTTTACCGTCAAAGTTATCCACATGTTTTACGTAGGAAAATATTAAAAAAATCGGAGAAAGGACGCGTGCCCCTTATCCGATTTCTTCGATATAATGCACGCCTTCCACATCCATAAGCTCATCCATAAGCTGGGGATGGTAACGCTTTTTAAGCATATCAATCTCAACTCGCAGTGCAATATCACCTTCTATGAGGACAGGTTCTTTTCTTCTTTCCATGGAAATAATCAGATATCCCTGTTCCCTTATAAATTTTAGAAGTTCATTTACTTTTCCTTTGTCTATTTCTATATATACTTCTGTCGTGCGTGTATGGTTTTCCACATACAGAGAGAAGTACTGCATCAGCCATGTTGTGGCCAAAATTAAAATCATGCATAAGAATGCACCCCAAACGAAGCCAGCACCTATGGCAATACCCATAGTTGAAGTTACCCATAGTCCTGCTGCCGTAGTAAGGCCTCTTATCTGCTTTCTGTCAGTCACCATTATGGTTCCTGCACCTAAGAAACCGATACCTGTAAGTACCTGTCCCGGAATTCGTCCAATATCAGCATCACCACCGCTTGCAGCACTCAAATACATAGCTGTAACTGTTGCAAGTGCTGATCCCAAGCACACCAACGCAAAGGTACGGATTCCCGCTGCATACCTCTTCTGCGCTCGTTCCATACCTACTAATGCACCCATAGCAGTAGCCGCAACTAAACGAACGGCTATAGACGCAGTAGACATTTCCTCAAAAAAACTTTCTATTATTTCAAACACATTCACGTGTTATTTTACCTCCGTTTCTCCGCCGCAAGCAAAACAAGCAGCAGCAGGATAACCGTCATACACATACTAAACAGCAGGAATTCGGTTACGCTAAACTGGCGAAACATTTCTGCAAATCCATCTACAACTCGCAGTGATGCCTCCTTAACCACCTGAACTGCATAGATATCTTCGGCTTTGCTGATTATGCCGGCAAGTCCGCCTGCGTCATCAGCATTCGTCTCGCCGTCTGTACTCGCCTCGCCGTTTGCACTGGCTGTGCCGTCTGCACTGTCTGCCACAGATGATTCCACCACACGAATCTTTACAGAATCAGTCTGAGCGCTTAAAGCATTACCATCTGAGTCCGTAAGCGATGCTGTAGTCACAGTCAAAAAAGATTCTCCTTCACCTATAGCCTTAAATCTTACCTTACAGGAAAGATAAACCTTCCCATCTCCCCCATCCAGGGAAATGCGAACTACACCATCATCGGCAAAAGCCTGCCCTCCGCTGCAGGAACGGTATTCAAGCAGCTTATCATCAAAGCTTATTTCTACGGAAGCAGTTCCAAACTCTGCCCCCTCATACATAAGTGCAGCAGAAAAAGAAGTCCCAAGCTCTGCTTCCGCAGGACTTTCCACCATAACAGACACATCTGCTTTCTTTGCATATGCGGTTGAAAAAGCCAGACAAACAACTAAAAATGTCGTAAATACACGCTGAAACCACTTTTTCATTTCTGCACCCTTTCCTTATTTTACTGTACGCCAAGATTTGTTTGACCACTGAGTATATACCTTTTCTCCATCGATAACCTTGACACCACGGATTTTGTAGTAGTAGGTTTTACCGGAAATTAAGGATTTAGTATTCACATAATAGTTCTTAGCACCGTTGCCGGTTACATAGAATGGAGAATTACCATACCCTTTATATCTTTCTACAGAGCGGAAAACTTCGTAGTAGTCAACATCATAACCCTCAGATTTAGTCCAGTCTATACGGATACTTCCGTTTTTCTGAAGCGAAGACCTCATGGAAATAGCTGTCTGCATTATACCATTTTTAAGTTCTTCACTGGATTCATCTGAGCCTGAAGCATCTGGATCATCTGCATTATCAGGCAGCTCTCCAACCATCTTCTGGCTTGTTGCATCAGACCATTTAGTGTAGTAATCCACACCATCTACATTTCTAACGCCACGCACCTTGTAATAGTAAGTAACCCCCGCACTCAAACTTTTTGAATTGAGATATGACAGGGCATCTCCATTTTTAGTTGTGAAAAATGGAATATTTCCGTAAGCAGTATCTGAAGGAACTGCTCCATCTTTGCTTTCTGCACGGAATATCTGATAATAGTCCACCTTGTATCCCGGTGACTTCTTCCATATGAGCTGCACCTTACCGCTTTCTGTCAGCTTTGCTTCCACATCTATGGTTGTAGCCATAACTCCGCGCGCAATGCTGTTCAAAGGAAGCTCTGTTCCAGTCTGACTGCCTGAGGAATTAGTATCCGCAGGAACAGTTCTCCACGCCTTAGTAGACCACTGTGTATACACCTTAACGCCGTCTACTAAGCGGACACCTCTCACCTTATAGTAGTATGTGGTTCCACCTTGGAAGTTTCCGCTGTCAGAATACTTGGTCTGGCTGCCATTTTCGGTGGCAAAATATGCTTTTGTGCCATATCCGCTGCTCTTCTTAGTGGATCTGAACACCTCATAATAATCCAGCTCACAGTTGGAATTTTTCGTCCATGTCAAATTGATTGTCGAACCATCAAGCACAGAAGAAAGTTTAATCGAAGTAGCTTCGATTTCTGCCTTCAAAGCTCCGCTTGGATCCTCAGAACTGGATTTCAAAGTGACTGTATATGTTTTAGCAATACCGCTTGCTGATGTAACTACAATATTTACAGTCTTCTGTTCAGATGTAATCGCTACAGTTCCTGTTCCGCTGACCTTGGCATTTGCATCATTTGCTGTCGCCTGAATATTTACAGACTTTACACCTGCTGGAACTACTGCGGTATAACTTGTAACAGTTCTGTCAAAAACAGGACTCAGCGTGCAGCCGTCCACCTTCAGAGAAGCTAAGTAATTATCATTGCTTGCACTTGAAATAGGCTTCAGGCACGCCTGCGACGGCATATTTTCGTATACAGGAACGATAAATGTCATAGCGCTGTCCATAACGCTAAGATAACCCTTTCTTAAAGCCGCAGCCTCACTTTCAGCCCCCTGAACATTAGTCATATACTGACCAGTTCCAACAGAGCTGAGACCATTCATAACATTGAATTTTTTAAGATACAGCGTGTGCTTATTCATCTTTACATAGTTTTCACCGTAAAATGATGCGCCGCCATATATGGACTTATATATGCTGTCCCATGGGCGGCTGTAGCTTCCGCTCTGGCTGGCATACCAAAGTCCCCTTGTCACTGCATCCATTCCTCCGCTGGCATATGCGCCCACATTAAAGTGATTGTAGTATCCCTCATAGCCGCTTACAGTGCCGGAAATGCTCTTTCCTATGCCGCTGTTGCCCTGCTCCACTAAAATCATAGAAGCAAGCACATAAGGATTAACCCCTGTCTTTGCTCCTACTTCCATCAAAACTTCATTATATGTGCCATATCCCTCTTCAGGAAATATGCCGCCCATAAAAGTTCCGTCTAATACGCCTTGCAGCCCCTGCGCAGTCTGCGTGCGGCTGTCATAAGAATGAGCAAGGAACTGAAAAATTCCCCCACTGTTTAAGAAATTTCTCGGGTCCATATAGTATTCGATTATTGCTCTTGAAGCTGTAACCCAGTTTCCACTGTCATATGAAATATATGTACCTGTTTCCGGATTGTATGCACCGGGGTCAGTAGACTTCCAAGAGGAAGCTGCACTGCCTGTAACTAAAGTCACGCCAGGTTTGCTTTCTGCACTTACTGCCGCACTCCAGTCAATACCAGTATGTACAGCCTGAAATACCCACGTAGGGTAATCTGCGTGAATTTTTCTCAGATAAGTCTTGTAGCTTTCCGGAAAACCTTCTGCCGTCATGGACGCCTCGAATGCAGAATCATATACATATTCATTATTGCTGTCCAGACTTACATAATCAGAGCTAACATATCCTATGCCGCCATTGAAGTAAATCTGATACCATACAGTTCCTGTATAGTCCTTTTCAGTTCCTATAATGGTCAGCTTTTGACCCATGTAAACAAAACCAAGCGACTGGTTCAGCGTGCCTGCGCCTGCTCTGACATGGAGAGATTCGATTACTACCGTACCTGTCTTTTCAGCAGCATATGCCTCATCTGACTTGTATCCCGCACCGAGCAAAAGAACCAGAACCACGAGCAGCACGAAAAATGCACGAAGCACAGATTTTGCTGGGAAAAAGTTATTACGCCACATCATTTCGTTGGCCCCAATCTTCCGTCGTTATAGTGTTTGCGGCAAAGCGAGATGTACATGTCATTTCCACCGACCACAATCTGTTCGCCCTGCTTTACAATTCGGCCGTCCACCACACGGGCAACCATGGTGGCCTTTCGTCCGCACCAGCAGATAGTCTTGATTTCTTCGATTTTATCTGCGTAGATGAGCAGGTAGTACGAGCCTTCGAAAAGCTCATTGCGGAAGTCGTTTTTTAATCCGTATGCCAGCACTGGCACATCGCAACTGTCCACAATTTCCACTAACTCCTGAATATGGTGCTTCTTTAAGAACTGGCACTCGTCGATGAGAATGCAGTCGATCTTATTTTTTTCGTTTTCACGCATGTACAGCTCCAAAATATTGGTGTCGTCGCCAACTACCATAGCCTCACGCTGAATTCCGATTCGAGATGTGATAAGTCCTGTCCCGTAGCGGTTGTCGATTGCCGGAACCAGCGTCATCACATGCTTGCCTCGTTCTTCGTAATTGTAAGCTACTTTAATAAGTTCAATGGATTTTCCTGCGTTCATTGTACTGTATCTATAGTATAACTGTGCCATAATTTTCTAAAATTCCTCCTGCGAATAAAAATTCTACCTATAATTCTAATTGATTCTGGGCCAAAACTCAAGTATAATGTTCATGTTGAACTTTTTTTAAGGAGTATGTAAAATGGAATCATTTTTAATTCTTATTGCAAAATGCCTGTTGCTGGGCGTTATTTGGGCCGCGCTTATCATACCGACTTTTTCCAAAAGCGGAAGTCCTCTAAAGTATGCCATAACGGTAGTTATCGTTGCACTGCTGTGCTTCTTCTTCCGAGGCTGGGCTGGTGTGATAAATAAAATGACCGTTATCGCGCTGATTACCCT
>CAZLJV010000112.1:0-5594 GCA_964559965.1 uncultured Oscillospiraceae bacterium
GCACATAGAGCAGTGCCCCAAACTTTTCACCCGGATTAGGCAGGCGAGTGATGCCACGAATCTTATCGCCTGTACGCAGGCGGAATCTGCGAATCTGAGTCGGCGAAACATAAATATCCTTATCGCTGGTCAGGAAGTTAGAAAATCTCAGAAAACCGAAATCGTTATCCTCCACAATTTCCAAAATTCCCTCAACCTCAGGGCGTTCCTGCTTTTCCGCACGCTCCTGTTTCTCAGTACGCTCAGGCTTTTCTGCACGTTCAGGCTTTTCTGCGTGCTCTGCATACTCTGCCTGTTCTTCTTTTCTATTCAAAATCTCTTCTTGCATTGGTATACCGTATACGGTCTGATTGACCGTCCTTTCAAAAGAATTAAACTATACAAAATATTATCAGAAAAAAAATTCATAGATTGCAAATGTTCATACAGAATTATTGTATACCCCATAGGCGAAAAAAACAAGCATATTTTATAATGTAAAAAATCACTGTAAAAAATGTCTTGCCATCTACTGACGGTCGGGTTACAATGTCTATAAACTAAATTTGCTCTTAGGCAGGTACATTCAACATCGTAAAAGCTTTCAAGCCCAGAATTTTCAAGGCTCGAGAGCTTTTTTTGATATTTCCGCAGCAAAGAAACAGCGAGAGCCCTCGCTCTCGCTGTCCTTCGTCATGAAACTTTCATCGCGCCGCAGATTCCTGCCTAGTCTCCCGGATTTTGTTGAATGTTGCATCCCATATTCGTAAATCCTCAGCCTTTTCTAATAGTCGTCCCTTAGAAAACGCCGACAATCCACGGAATGCTTCTACCAGTTTCTTTTCCCCATCTTCACACACTTTCATATAGACCGCCTCGCCTATAATATTCACTGGGTCGCATTCCAGCAGGGTTTCCATCCGGACACCATACAGCTTCGACAGTTTGTAGACTGTTTCCAAATCAGGATTACGCCGACCGCTCTCGCAAAGCGCCAGCACCGACCTATCGGACTGCAGCCTTCTTGCCAACTCCGTCTGCGTATACCCGTTACTTATACGCAGCAACTTCATGTTCGATGCTAATCTCGTATGGGTTTCGAAATTCATAATGTCCTCCTTCTATTGCCTTGCCGCTATCCGCCTACCCCTTTATATGCAGTAAAGAGACTCTATTCAGGCTGAAATGTTGCATAATTTTGAAAAAACTCAGAAAAAGTTCCCGAAATTTTGTCTATAACAAAAATTTTAGCCTAAAAGATTATAAATCCATCTTTTAGTTTGTGGCGTATTTTTCTAAGCCTCTTTATTCTAAAAATAGAAGACCAATCTGAAAGATTTTTTAGAACAACTTTCAGACTTTACATAAATTTAGAACGGAGCCTTTTAATTATGATAAAAAAGGAATTAAAAGAACTGAATACGACGGAGATGGGACGAAGGGTTCGACTGCGAAGAGAATTAAAGGAAATGACCCGAGATAATCTGGCCGAACAAATCGATGTTACCTCTCAGTTCATTGCAGATATAGAATACGGTCACAAGGGAATGTCCATCCAAACTCTGTATAAGCTTTGTCAGGTGCTTGATGTTTCCGCAGACTACTTCCTCGCCGGCAAAGATTATGCCGAAGCAGATGACGAAACTCAGCTTTTCCGTGAAGAAATCAGATCAACTCTGGACAAATGCAATGCACACCAGCTGAAAAACGTCAGCCAAATCATCCGTCTTTTCGAAGACGGCACAAGGATGAAATAATTTTGAAGAGCAACCTATTTACCGAAAACGAACTTTTAGACCTTCTATACAAAGAAGAGCCTCATTTGCGTCAATATTTATCACACTACGGTATCGCCGCTGAAGACTTAGACGAAGTCATGCAGGACGTACTTCTTACCGCATGGCGAAAAGCCTACACACTTCGCGAACCAGCAAGCCTAAGACCCTGGCTCAACAAAATAGCTCAGCGCAAAGCCTATCGCTATCACAAACACCGCAAGCTATATTGGGAAAAGAATTATCCACTGAGTCAGTATGAGGAGGATTTGGCCGAAAACGGTCGTCCGTTGGCCGAAGGGCTTACTCATCAAGATCCCGAGTCCTTCGCACAAAGCGAGGTTTACGAAATCGTCATGTCTCTCGGCTCACCAGCCTCAAACATCATCATTTTGCATTATGTATACAAGGAGCAGTTCAACGAAATTGCTGCCACACTGAATATAAACGAGAATACGGTTCGCAGCATCGCAAGCCGCAGCCGCAAAAAACTCCGCGAAACTATGGAAGAAAGGGGAATCACACCGCATGGAGCACACGGAACGCACGGAGCACACAAAGAAGAATGACACATCGGATTTTGACATGGAACTGAGCAAAACATTATCTGCCGCACTTGCTTCCCGCCAGCAGGTTTCTTTTTCTTCTCGGGGCGAGTTCTCCGACTGGCTGCGCCAGGGGCAGGAGAAGCGAAACCGTCAGCGTCGCCGCAGCTTAATCACTGGCATGACCGCTTGCGCTGCTGTTTTCGCATGTGCTTTTTTAACTTGGAGTTCAGGCCTCTTTTCCGATGTGGACGGTCGCGCTTTACTTCCTTGGAACGATGCGCCTACTTATGCCAGCTCGGAGAAGGATTCTTCAATCACCGAGGAAAGTGGCTCGATAGTTATCGGCGGCGATGGGAATGGGAATGTAGGCGAATTTATCACCACTTATACTGGCTATGACGATTTGCCAGCGGAATACCAGTCAGAGATTGTCTGGTTCGAAGAAATTCCCGAGGGTTATGAGCTTGAAGGGATTGAGATTGAGCGTGAGTTCGATAGATACGCTATTTCCACAATTTTTCGTAACAAAAATAACTCGACTTTGCGTATAAAACAACTACTTTCACAAAGTAACAGCGGAATAGCAAGTATCATAAATCAGTGTGACGAAAATATCCATGTCGCAGAAATGGATATTTATGTTAGAGTTAACAATGGTAATGTAACATATGCATTTCTGACGAACGGAAACAGAATTGATATTAATGTTAATAATCAAGTTGACCAAAATAAAATAGAGGCGATGATTGCCTCTATTAAAATTGGTTGGAGTATGTAGTAAACGAAGAAGTTACCCTTCCGACCGTATCTTTACTTATACAACGCAGGCGATAGATATTTCCCGAAACCAAATGAGTATACCGATAAAAAATAGTGCAGTCATAATCCTTTGTTCCTGTTCTATATAACATATATTCTGGATTAGAAAGATCATTGACCCATTCACCATCAACTTTTTTCTGCAGGTATACCCACACTTTATACTCGTCAGTCAATTCTGAATAATTTACATCTACAGTAACTTCGGCTGTAGTTCGTGATGTTCTCTCTGTTATGTAGTTTACAGTAGCCGTGTCTCTCGGCTGCACATCTGCAAAAGCTAGCACTGTGCTGGACAGGAGCAGAATCAGAATCATTGTTAGCGAAAAGATTTTCTTTTTACTCATAGGAATTTCCCCTTTCTGTACTTTTGTCCTGCCGATCTTTGCGGCAGGATTTTTTCATTCCGGCATTTATTCGCCGGCAATATGTTGTACCTATATAATAATCCACTTTGGACTACGAAATAGAATCGATATGACGCATTTTGCAGAGAGATGCAACAAATGATACTTATTGGCCATATTAATATTTCTCTTAATAACTAAAATCCGACATTTTTATAGACTAAAACTCCACTCAAATCGGCTTTTTTTCAATTTTAGCGAAGAGATGCTATGTGCAGAAATATTCCCCTTGATTGTATGGGGTAAACTGTGGTACGCTGTTTATATCAAGTGTTCTCGTAAGGAGGTAACATAATGAAACAGATTTATCAGGATTATATGTTGGAGCAGATACGTGCGCTTATGGCTATCGACAGCCCAAGCGGATATACTGCTGATGCAGAGAAGTACACTTTTGACGAGCTGACTCGCCTGGGTTTCAAGCCTGAGACCCATGTAAAGGGTGGCGTTCGTGTTCATCTTGGCGGCAGTGGCAATCCAATTATGATTATGGCACATTTAGATACGCTGGGTGCTATGGTTACTAAGGTAAAACCCGACGGAAGGCTTGCAATGACTCGCATCGGCGGCTTGTCAGAATGCAGTGTTGAGGGGACAAATGTACGTGTAAAGACACGTTTTGATGGGGAATATGAAGGCACTATTCAGCTGGAAAACGCCTCCGTCCATGTCAACCCACCTATGCACACAACGGTCCGCGATTGTGCCGGGAACATGGAAGTTGTGCTTGACGAAGATGTCCACACAGCAGACGATGTGGCTAAGTTAGGCATCCGTCCAGGCGACATCATAGCTTTCGATCCAAATCTGGTATTCACCTCTAAGGGCTATATAAAGAGCAGATTTATAGATGACAAGGCCATCGTCGCTGCCTTACTCGCCTATGCCAAAATGGTTGCTGATGAGCAGCTTTGCCTTGGCCGTTCTGTATGGCTGGGCTTCACTATCTACGAGGAAGTGGGACACGGCGGTGCTTACGGCATCCCTGAGGAAATTCAGGAAATAATGTCCGTAGATATGGGTTGCGTAGGTACAGGAATTTCCTGCACTGAAAGACAGGTTTCCATCTGTGCCAAGGACGCTGTTACTCCATACAACTATGAAACTACAACGGCTTTGCTGAAGGCTGCAATAGACAATAACATTCCTCATGCGATAGATGTATACCCGAGCTATTCTTCCGATGTAGATGTATCGCTGAAAGCCGGCTACGATGTGAAGCATTGTCTCATCGGAACTGGTGTTTATGCTTCCCACGGTTATGAACGCACTCACATCGAAGGGCTTTGTGCAACTTTTGATTTGATAGACGCATATCTGAAATAAGTGCTTGTCTGAAGCAGGCACGGAATACCAGACTGAGTGTGCAATCCGAGTGGCAATCCGGGAGTGCGATCTCGACGTAGAGGGAATTTCACCTCCCTGCATTTATTCCGGCATTTATTCAAGCGTTTATTACCACTGAATATGTGGTACTTATAAAGTGTATTGCTCTTTGGCGAAAAATAGCGAAAAAGATTTTTCGGAAATAACCGAAAATGGGGTTACATTTTCGCTAAAGTGTGGTATAATGTATACATGAGAAAGAGTTAATTATTTAACGAGATTTTAAATTATCTTTCATCTAAATGCAATTTAGTTGCAATGTTTTAGGAGGAATTGACGACATGAAAAAAATTGGTGTATTAGGAACAGGTACAATGGGCGCTGGCATCATTCAGGTTCTGGCTCAGAACGGTTATGATGTTGTAATGAGAGCAAGAAGAGACTCTTCCATCGAAAAGGGTATGGCTACAATCAATAAGAACCTGGACAAGATGGTTGCCAAAGAAAAGATCACTGCTGAAGAAAAAGAAGCTATCATGGGCAGAATCACCGGTTCCACCGACATCAACATCATTGCTGATGCAGACCTGGTAATCGAAGCAGCTACAGAAGATATGGAAGCTAAGAAGGCTCTGTTTGCAGAACTGAACGGCATCTGCAAGCCAGAAACTATCATCGCTACTAACACTTCTTCCCTGTCCATCACAGAAATCGCTGCAGCATCCGGCAGACCTGACAGA